>WRGP01000228.1 GCA_009787135.1 Bacillota bacterium
GAAAAACAACTGGGTGATGTTGGCGGAAAGAATGCACAGCGCATTGAAGATGATCTTAAGAATGGGAAAGATCCCGCTGCTTGGCTGGGAACACAATCCGGCCCAACATTTTTAGGCCATCCGGCCAATACCAAAAATTCTGTTTGGGATAAAGCGCTACGCGAGTTGCAGCGTGCTTATTCAACTCGGGCATATTTAAAAGAATGGTATGAAACCTTCGAAAATTACTATAACTCTGCTATGGAATTTGAAAGAGAGATGTACGAATCTGGCGAGCTTAAAGAAGATTCTTGGTATCGAGAAGGTATGACTTTTGAAGAGTACCTGGAAGCTAGGATGGACAATTATAACATGGGCTTGGGTGGAAGGGGTTAATCCCGAAACAAGGAGGTCTATTCATGCCTAAAGTAATCCCATTGTTCCCCGGTTCGGCAGATAAGCCCAAAGAATCACAGGAACGGTTTACCCGCCGGAAGGACGGGCTCTATCAGCTTGAACTTAGGTATGATCTGCCGGACGGAACAAAGAAAAAAAAGTCATTCTACGGGAAGACGCAAAGCGAAGCGCTTGAAAAACGCAAAGCGTTTGAGCGGGTGCTTGATACGGGACAAAATGTAGCAAAAATGAACATATCCGTCGCCGCATGGGTGGAGCAATGGTTGGTAACGATCCGGAAAAAATATGATGGAAAGCCAACCACCCGAACGTATAATACGCACAAAAGAGAATCTAACAGGCTCGTTTCGGCTGTTGGTAAAAAACAGCTTCGCGATGTCGTTAGGAGCGATATCGAATCCATCCTTTATACGCGGTCAAATATGAGTAAAAAAACAATTCGGCAAACATATAACACGCTGCGCGCCATTTTTGAAACTGCGCGCGGCGATCGTATCATCACATACAATCCCTGTGATGGCATAACGCTCCCTGTTGGTACAGAAGGGTCGCACAGGGCGCTCACAACATTCGAACGCAAGCTTATCACCTCGACATGGCAAGATCATAGAATGGGTCGCGCGGCGATGCTCATGATGTATGCGGGCCTTCGTTTTGGCGAAGTTGCCGCACTGCGTTGGGATGATATAGATGCTTCGCATATTCATGTTCACGCGGCGGTTGCTTATGAAAGCAACCAGCCGATTGAAAAGGATACAAAAACAAAAGCCGGGAAACGCTCCATACCGATTGTGGCGCCTTTACTCACAGTGCTGGCAGCCAGACCTCTGAATGGGTCGGAATATGTATGCACATCGACAAAGGGAACGCAGTTATCCAAAGCGGCGCGCGAATGTGGTTGGGAAAGCTTTTTGTATCGTTTAAGTGTAAAAAACACCGGATGTGAAAAACACTGGTGCAAACGAAAGGATATCAAGTGGGCGCCCGTTGAGATACGTACCCATGATCTTCGCCATACATATTGCACCATGCTTTATGATGCGGGGGTCGATGTGAAACGGGCACAGGAATTGATGGGGCACAATGATCTATCTGTCACTATGAAAATCTATACGCATTTGAGTGAAGAAAGAAGTGCCGCATCGGATAAGGCGCTTCACTCATATTTTGATTCTTTTGCGGATGTCGGTAAAAGTGTCGGTAAATCTCGCCGTTACTATCTGAAAAAGCCTTTAAAATAGCCATTTT
Source organism: Bacillota bacterium (assembly GCA_009787135.1). Taxonomy (GTDB): domain Bacteria; phylum Bacillota; class Clostridia; order Christensenellales; family Aristaeellaceae; genus Avichristensenella. The sequence goes on from WRGP01000228.1 coordinate 1,645, forward strand.
TTGACCATTTGACTGTTTGCCTGTTTAGCAAATCGCGTCCCTCAAACAGGATGCCGCCCTCGTCACCCTGCTCGATACCGCCGATGATATTCAATAAGGTAGATTTGCCCGAACCTGACGGCCCAAGCAGAATGCAAAGCTCACCTTTCGGGATAACACAGTTGATCCCTCTGAGAACCTCTGTTTTCGTTTTGTCTGTGCCGTAGAATTTATGCAGATTTTTGATTTCCAGCATGGCGTTTTCTCCTCTCAATGCCGCGCTTCATTTAACGCATCTCCAAAAATATAAGAAATAAGGCTGTTTGTAATTAAATCCACGGTTTCCGGCAAATCGTCTTCCGTCATTAAATCGCTGCTCCTCATCAAAAACAGCGCGTGTACATAATTATGAACAATACCGGGTTTTATTTTTTCTGTGTTTATTCCCGCTAACCGCAACAGCCCTCCAAACAAGTCCGCTTCCATTTGCTTGAACGATTGCAACTCATGGTTCGGAACAGCCTCCAAAAGCATGACGATGTCAGGTTCGTTTTGAATGAAGAAAGCCATTTCCGGCATCGTAAAAAGGCTTTTCAAAAAATTATGCGCGTTTAAACGCAGGGCGTCTCCGTCCGAAGTTTCGCTGAAAATGATTTGTCTGGCTTGCGTAAAAGTATCGTGATGAATTTTTTTTATGAACGCGTATAGATACTTTTCTTTAGATTCAAAATGCTGATAAAAAGTCCCCTTTGCCATGCCCGAAACTTTGGCGATGTCGTCAACGCTGACTTTCCGTATGCCGTGTGAAAGTACAGCGGCCTTTCCTTTTTCAAGCAGCCTTTGACACTGCGCGCATTTTTCCTGCTCCGTCAACGCTCTTGGCATAAGCTTATCTCCAATTGTGACTTTTATTTCTTTTTGGTCACTACGGTTAGTATAAACTCAATCGGCTTTGCTGTCAATAGAGCACAACAAAAAAGGCCCGCGCGGGGTTCCCTTGAGAAATTCCCCTCTGCCCAAACCCCTTGACAAAACGAAATAAACCGCCTATACTGTTAACACTGTTAAATATTCTTTGTGTTTATTGCTAACAGATAAGAGGTTGAAGATATGGTAACGGAAAGCGAAAAGAGCGGCATGCGCTATATTGAAAAGGCGATTCACTCTTTTAGTGAAATGCTGGCAAGCAACCAAAAAGATATGATGACAGATTTCAATCGCGCAAACAAGGGTGAACTTTTTGTTTTGCATTTCTTGGCATTGCGCAACGCTGAGGTGCTTCCCTCCGAACTCTCCGCGGCATTGCGCAGCAGTACGGCGCGAATATCCGCATTGCTGGGCGCGTTGGAAAAAAAGGGACAGATCGAACGCGACATTGATAAAAGCAATCGCCGCAACATTCTTGTGACGATCACCGATGCCGGACGAGAGAGAATTGAAGTTGAAATGACGAAAATACGAAAAACCATGACACAAATATTTACCGAAATGGGTGAAACGGATACCGAGGCGTTTATCAGATTGTTTAAGCGGTTTTTCATCATTTCGCAAAAGTATATGGTTGATTGCGCGGAAGATGAAAACGGATGCCGGAACGGATGGGAAGAGCAATGAGAATCTACCTATCCTCTTTTGTGCGGACTTTTGCGTCCGCATAAAAACAACCCCGCTGCCAACAGGGTTTACGAAACTGCCAGTAAGGAGGAAATCTCTATGTCGGTAATACAGGTTACACATCTGACAAAGGATTACGGTCATAACCGAGGGGTTTTCGACGTTTCTTTTGAGGTGCGAAAGGGCGAAGTTTTCGGCTTTCTCGGCCCCAATGGGGCAGGCAAAACCACAACCATCCGCCACATTATGGGCTTCTCCCGCCCTCAGTCCGGCCAAACGTCAGTTAAGGGTCTGAGCAGCTGGGAAAGGCACTATGAAATTCAAAAAGATGTAGGGTATCTTCCCGGGGAGATTGCCTTACCGGAACATTTAACGGGAACACAGTTTATCAAAATGATGGCCGAGCTTCGCGGTATGACAGATATGTCTTACACGAACCAGCTTATAGAGCGGTTCGCCTTGGAAGCGTCCGGCGGGCTGAAACGGATGTCGCTGGGAATGAAACGTACGCTGGCGGTAATCACCGCCTTTATGCACGATCCGGCGATTCTGGTTCTTGATGAACCTACCAGCGGGCTTGACCCCATGATGCAGGACACGTTTATACAGTTTATTAGGGAAGAAAAAAAGCGGGGCAAAACGATCCTGCTGTCCTCCCATATCTTTTCCGAAGTGGACGCGACTTGCGACCGCATTTCTATTCTCAAAGAGGGCAGATTGGTTTCTACTTTCGTGGCTGATGATTTGCGGCATGCCGAAAGCAAGGAATTTAAGATAGAGTTTTCCACCAAAGAGGATTTTGAAAGGTTTCGGGAGCAGGTGGAATATCCGAAAAGATTTCATGTTGTTTCAGTCAAGCGCCACGGCAATCAGGTGAAAGTCGCAATCAACGATCAAGGGATAAACGAACTCATAGCGGTTCTTTCGGAGTATTCCTTAAATTTCTTTACGGAAATCAAGTTTACGCTGGAGGACTACTTCATGAAGTTTTATAACCGCAACACAAAAGTGGAGGGAGAGACTGTAAATGCCGTTCATTGAAATCAAACATATAACGAAAGACTACGGCGAGGGGCGCGGCAATTTTGACATCAGCCTTTCCATAGAGCGTGGAGAGGTGTTTGGCTTTATTGGCACAAACGGTTCGGGGAAAACGACCCTTATACGCCAGATGATGGGTTTTTTACATCCGGATAGCGGCGGTATAAAAATCAATGGGCTGGACTCTTGGAATGATTCTGCCAAAATAAAAAAGCTGGTCGGATATGTTCCCGGTGAGATCGCCTTCCCTGACGCCCCCACGGGAACTGAGTTTCTAAAGCGGCAAGCAGCGCTTTTAGGCCTGCGGGACATGCGCTTTGCGGATGAAATCATACAAAAGCTCCAGCTTGACCCTACCGCCGCTCTAAAACGGATGAGCAAGGGTATGAAACAAAAAACAGCGATTGTCGCCGCGTTTATGACCGATTCCGAAATTTTCATTCTGGATGAACCCACCACCGGACTTGACCCGTTAATGAGAACCGAGTTTGTTGAACTCCTTAATGAAGAGAAAAAAAAAGGCAAAACCATCTTCATGTCCAGCCATATGTTTGAGGAAGTGGAGGATACCTGCGACAAGGTTGCGCTCATCAAAGACGGAAAAATTATCGCGGTAAAATCCACGCTGGAAATCAAGCACAATCAAAACAAGGCTTACAAGATTGAGTTTGAAACCATTGACGAGTATCTTCGCTTTACAGGAGAGCGTTTTGACTTCGCCGAGCAGCGGGAAGCGAAAAATCAGGTGATCGTCAAAATCCATGACACGGATATTAACCGCTTTCTCTCCGCGTTAAAAGGCTACCGCCTGAAATTTATCACCGAAATCAAATACTCTCTTGAACAGTATTTCAAGAGCCTATATTAAGGAGGTAACGAACAATGTTCAGTAAAACAATTTTTAAGCAGACACTTACACAAAACTGGAAGCTGTGGGCGGCTTTTACTGGCTTGACAGCGATTATGAGTGCCGTCATTATCGCGGTTTACGATCCTAAAATGATTCAGCGTATGATGGATATGGTAAAGGATATGCCAGGCATTGCCGATATGATGGGCGACCGATTGAATGAAACAACGTCATTGCTGGGTATGCTGGGCGAGAGCTTCTACAGTATGCAGGGTATTTTACTGCCGCTTATTTTTGTAATCATGACCGCGAATACGCTTGTCGCGTCACAAGTTGACCGTGGCTCAATGGCCTACATTCTTTCCACGCCGATTCAACGTACAAAAGTTATCCGCACACAGGCACTTTACTTGATTACAAGCATTTTGTGTATGTTCTTGGCAGTGACCCTCGTCGGGCTTGGTACGGTTCAAATCGCTCACAACGGGCTTTGGGGGCAAGCCTATACCGCCGACGTGAAAGCCGCGTCCGATACGCTGGGTGTTGACAAGGAAGCTGCCGCCAATGATCTTACACTGATCTTGAACAGTCCCGACGCTATCAAAGCCGGAGCGCGGGCGCGAGAAATTGATGAAGATGTTTACACGGCTTATTTGAATTTGAAACTAAGCGAAAAGGCATACGGAGCAGCCGCTGAGGTTTTGGGGCTTGATATCCATACGGTAAGCGCCGATCCCACCCTCATAAAGAACGATGAAGCGGCGCTAAAGGCAGCGGCAGGTGTCATGGGTTTGGAGCCTATGATGTATGGCGCAATGCTGAATCAAGCGATTGCTCAAAAAGACATGGCCACAGAGCAGGCAAAAGCAATGCAGGAAAAATTGATGGCGGGCATTACCGCCGCCGCAGCGCAGCTGAACATGGAACCGGGCGACCTTGCGACCAGCATGGGAAAAATCAAAGGTGATTCCAAAGCAATGCACGCTATGATTTCCGCTTCTGGCCTGCCGGAGGGAATGGTTGCGGGTATCCTCAACCAGCAGTTGGCAGGGGATGAAATTAGCCTTGACAACGGCATAAATTTCAAACTGGGCAATTATCTGCTCTTAAATCTTGGCGCGTTTCTTTTGATTTTTGCCATAGCGAGCATTTCATTCCTGTTCTCTTGTGTGTTCAATTTGACCAAAAACTCGTTAGCGTTGGGCGCGGGTATTCCGATTGCCTGCCTTATATTCCAAATTATGGCAAAGGCCAGCGGCAGCCTTGATAACTTTAAGTACCTTTCGCTGAACACATTGTTTGACCCGCGCGCCATAACAAGCGGCGGTACATTCTGGCCGCAATTCACGGCATTGGCGCTCCTTGGCGCGGCGTTATACGCACTTGGCGTTACGGTGTTCAAGGAAAAGGATTTACCGCTATAAAAATATCGCCGTACGAAGCGTTATCCGCCGTAAGTCAAGCGCCCGTTTCTGTTCGCGGCAATCCGCGAACGCCATAGTGCCGGTTTGCATTTCGCGCCTCCGGCACCGTTTATCCGGGAGGTTTTTGCCCCTCGCCCGGGGAAGAGGCGCGGGCATCTTCAACCTTGCGAAGAAACAGCCGCGAAATTTTTCATTTTGTCAATTTTCGACAAAATTTTTCCTTTACATTTTTCAAATATATGCTATGATACCAATGGTTTCATAAATCATCAGGGGTGCGGAATGGATACATTGCCGACCATGTTTTACGCTTTCGTGAACGCCTTGCTTCAATGCCAAGAACCGGATATGCTGGCGCTGGACGGTCTTGAAGGTGACACGCGCAAATTGGCTGAGTCGCTCAATACGCTTGCGCACAGGCTTTCTACATCACACGCATATGCCGCCGCGCTCGCGCGGGGAGAGCTTTCCTGCACGCTTGAGGATGAAAGCTTATTCTGCCAGCCCCTCAATGCCTTGCACGCAAGGCTTAACCTGCTTACCTGGCAGATGCGGCAGGTTACCGCGGGGGATTCCGATCAGCGCAGATTTTTCTGGGACGAAACAGCCGGGGCGCTTGACGCCCCGGCGAACGGGACCGCGCGCGAGCGCATGAAGGATATTGATCTTGATGAGCAAGGCGCGCGGCAGAGCGACGCGCTCGCGCTGTTCGTATACTTGACCAACTCGCTCAAGCTGGGCGTCGTCATCGCGGACAAGAGCACGCATGAGATATTGTTTGCCAACGACAAGGCAAATGAGTTTTTTTGCGATGAGCTTAAAACCTGTCTCCATGGCCAGGCGTCGGGCCGGCTGCGCCAGGCCATCATTGAATATGAATGCAGGAAAGACGGCCCGTACCGATGGGAGTTGACCTGCAACCAAAATGCCCTGTTTTACCAGGTAGAGTCGTACGCGCTTGATTGGCACGGAAAACATACCTGCGCGCACATCATTGAAGACGTCACGCAGAAAACGGCGCAGACATCCGCGCTCATCCAGGACCTTTACCGCGACGACATGACCGGCCTATACAACCGGCGCTTCTGCATCAAAGAGATCAACGAGCTTTTATCCGGCGATACCTTGTTCACCATTTGCTACTTTGACATCGACGATCTAAAATCCGTAAACGACAGGTTCCTCCATTCCGAGGGAGACGCGTACATTAAGCTGGTCGTGAATACGGTAAAACGCTCCATACGCATGGAGGATATCTTTGCCCGTTTGGGCGGTGATGAATTTTGCGTCCTCTTCCGCGGCACGCCCAAGTCCGTCGTGGAGGATAAGTTCGCGTCCATCTCCGCTATGATCAGCGCGAACTCATACGCCGTAAAGCCTTATGGCACCGCCATCAGCTACGGCGTGCTGGAGGTCGCCGCCGGAAGCGGGCTGGATGTCGAGACGCTGCTGCTCTTGGTGGATAAGCAGATGTACACGAACAAACGAACCCATAAGCTCACGCCGGAGAATGGCCGGAAAGTCAAACTGAATCATCCCTTGAAATAAACGGGCGTTTCATTCCGCGGCGCTTATGGCCTATCGCTATTCAATTGCTATCTTCACGCCATTATGCTTGTTCACGTTCATCCGGATCTGGGAAAAATCCGTGATCTTTTCGCCAAAGAGCGTAATGTTGCGCAGGACAATGTCATCCACATTGTACGCCTTGCGGAATGAGAAAATACGGATAGCGCTTTCCACCCCGTCAAGCACGGTGACGCCGTCAAACGTTACACGCCGGATGTTGCCGCGTTCGGCTGTCTTCGACCACTGCGATTTGGTGGTTGTCAGGTCTATGAGGAAGTTGGCGCCGTCGCCCCGGCCCATTTGCGCGTCCTCCACCACAATATTTTCAAACAGCACATCCTGCACCAGCGCGTTGTCGCTGTTGTGGATAGACATCACCGGCTTGTGGAAGTTATGCAGCACCGTAATATCGCGGAACGTGATCCGCTCTATAACGTCCGCGCGCGTCTCGTAGCCGATCTCGCAGCTCTGCGCCAAATCGGTCCACAGCACACAGTTTTCAAACGCAATGTCCCGCGCGTCGCCGTCATATCCCTTTACCACCAGGTTATCGTCCCATCCGCGCACGAAGCAGTCGCGCACCTGTACGCGTTCGCAGGATTGAATGGTAATGCCGTCGCTGTTGGCGCGCGCGCCCACGATTTTCACGCCGTCCACGACGACATCCCCGCTCTTGCAGAGGTTCAGCGTCCACGCGGCAGGGTCAAGGATGGTGACGCCCTCAATCGTGATATGATCCGAATGGGCAAAATCAATGGGCACGAGAATATCCTTCCACCGGTCGAACGTGCTGCCGTCAAGGATACCCGGGCCCGCGACGCGTACATTTGTCACGCCGTCCGCGTGAATCGCGCCCCGCAGCACGCACCCCTCGTCCAAATACACGGTCTGCCCGCTCTGGGGCCTGACAATGCCCGCCTCGTGCAGCCCGGCGCCAAAGTATATCACGCCGGGATCATTGGGGTCGGGTTTTTCCGTGTCCGGCGCGGCCGCGAACAGGTGCAGCGCGCCCCGCACCTGGCCATTGTACTCCACGGTGACATTGGCCGGCCCCTCCAGCGCGAAGCGCACCCGGTCCCCTTCCACGGCCGGCGTGATGCCCAGCGAAAGAGGCCGAACCACCGCGGTCTCAAGCGGCACGCCCGGAAAGCATACCTCTACCTCCGCAGGGCCGTCCAGCACGGTTACGGCCACCGGCGTTGTATCGAGGATGGGCCGCGAAGTCCACTCGCGCCGATGGTTGACGGCCGTGTCGATCACTTCTATGGCTTCGCCGTTCAACCACACCTGGCAGCTTTCGCTTGCCCGCGCCCGCGCGGGAAACGGCAGCAAGAACGGGAGGCACAATAGCAGCAGGCTACGCGCGTGTACGCGCGGCGAAACCCCGCGGAAAACCGGCCGCGAGGACCGCCCATTTCCAGCTTGGCGGAGCACTTTATACCACCTTCCTTTCCCCATTGAGCGACAGCGTCACGGGCGCGCCGGATTCCCTTTCGAGCGATACGCCCTCATGGCCGACGGTCACCCGCACCACGCTTCCCTTCAGCGTCAGCAGGAAGCTATAGCGTGTCCACCCGTCCGGCAGGGTGGGCGACAGGGAAGGGATTTCCCCGTCCGTCCGCAGGCCGCCAAAGCCGAACACAATGGTTACCCACGCGGCTGCAATGCTCGTCAAGTGCAGGCCGTCGCCGGTGTTGCGGTTGTAGTTGTCCAGATCCATCCGCGTGGCAAAGCGGAAAAAATCGTACGCTTCCTTCGCGAGGCCCAGCTCGCTGGCAAAGACGCTGTGCACGGATGGCGACAGGGAGCTCTCGTGAATGCAGCGGGGTTCGTAGTAGCGGTAATTGGCCGCCTTGAGCGCCTTGTCATAGTCGCCCGGGTAGAGGAACATGGCCATGAGCACGTCAGGCTGCTTGATCATGTCCGTGCGGTAGATGCGGTCATAGCTCCAGTGCTCATACAGCGGAAAATCCTCTCGCGGGATGGCGTCCACGTCGATGTGCGGAAGGGAAAAGTACCCCTCGTGCTGTTCATACACACCGTCCGCCCGCCGCCCCAGGTACATCTTGCCCGCCATCTCGCGCCAGGCGGCCATTTCGGTTTCGCGGGCCGCGCCGTCCGGCGCGCGGGAGAGCACGTCCAGCGTATATTCCAGCGTCTTTTTCCCCATGTAATTGGTATAATAGTTGTTGTTCACCATCAGATGGAACTCATCCGGCCCCATGACGCCGTAGTAGCCGTAGGCGCTGCGGTCCGCGTTCCAATCGCCCCGGGTAGCCAGATAGCGGCAGATCTCCACAAGCATCGAAAGCCCTTCCCGCTGTTCAAACGCCGTATCGCCCGTCTGGTGCACATAGTTCCAAATGCCATATGCCACGGCGGTGGAGGGCTGCATCTGCAGGCTGGCATGCTGCCAGAGCGTACAGGCCTCGTCCCCGTTGAGCGTGGCAATAGGGTAGCAGGCGCCTTGGCAGTCGAGCTGGACGGCGCGCAGCTTGGCCTGCGGCAGCGTGTGATAGCGGAAGGTCAGCAGGCTTTTGGCGGCCTTGGGGTCGGTCAGCAGATAATAGGGCAGGCAGTACGTCTCCGTATCCCAAAAGGCGTGGCCGTTATAGGCCTCGCCGGTCAGCCCCTTTGCGCCGATATTGTGCCGCGCGTCCAGCCCGCGATAGGTCTGATGAAGCTGGAACAGGCAAAAGCGGATGCCCTGCTGGTTCAGATCGTCCCCTTCGATGGTTACATCGGATCCGCGCCAGAACGCGTCGTAATGCGCGCGGTTGGCGGCCAGGAGCGCGTCATAGCCCGCAAATACGGGCCGGCTGTCCCCGCCGACCTCGTTATACACCCGCTTTTCAAAGACATGCTCCCGCCCCGGCGTGAGCGTCAGCCGCACCGCGTAGCCCGCGTATAGATGCCGGCGCACGGGCGTTTTCTCCCCTTCGCACGCAAGCGCCATGGCGCAGCGGACCGTCTGGAGCGTCGTCTTGGTGGCGGACAAAAGCCAGGCGGCTTTACCGTCCGCGCCGCCGTCGAGTTCCCGCCAGTCACACCGGCCGGTTGCCTGGTGCGCGGCAGCGCCATGGATGCCGATTTCAATATCCGCCTCACAGGGCGCGGACGCCTTGAGCGCGACGCGCTGGCATGCCTGGCGCGCGTTTTCCATGGACAAAACGCGGGCAAAGGAAACCCGCACGCTCTTGCCGCTGGACAGCGTCCATAAAAATTCGCGCGTCAGCACGCCGGTGCGCAGATCCAAGCTGCGCTCAAACCGGCTGATTTTGCTCCGGCCTATACAAAGTGTCTCGCCATCCACCGTAACGCGGCAAAAAAGCCAGTCCGCGGCGCACACCATGTAGTGCGTCTGCTTCACAATGCCTTTATATCCGCCCGGCGCAGTATCGCCATCCAGCTCATACACCCCTCCAAAGTAGCTGCCCTTGAGGGACGGCGTCACGCCGCCTTCCTCAAAATATCCCCGCACGCCCATGTGCTCATTGGCCAGGGAGAACACGCTCTCGCTTACCTTGGCATAAGCGGGATTGAACCCGCGCTCGACCACGCGCCACGGCTCGCACAAATAATACGTATCGGCTTTTTTGGCCATGTCTTACCTCCCTACCCCTTGATGCCCGCGGCCATCACGTTTTGCGTAATCTGCCGCTGGAAGATCACGAACAGCAGGATCGGCGGGATGATGGAAAACACAATCGCGCGGATCACCTCAATCTCCTTGATGCGGTCGCTGGAGCGGTACGTAAACAGGCGCACCATGACCGTTTCCCTGACCGTGTTGTTGAGCACCAGATAGGGAAGCAGAAAATCCGACCAGGCCGCGTTCACCGCGTAGATGGCAATCACGATGTTGATGGGCATGGACAGCGGAAGCACGACGCGGAAGAACAGGCTTACATCCCCGGCGCCGTCCAGCCGCGCGGCCTCTATAAGCGACCCCGGCATCTCATCATAAAAGCTTTTGAACAGCACAAGGTAAAACGCGTTCGCGCCAAAGGCCAGCCACAGCGGAAGGAAGCTGCCGTGCAGGCCCAGCTTCATGATGTTCATAAACAGCGGCGCCATGGATGTCGTGGCCGGCAGCATCAGGCTTGCCATGACCAGCGCCAGGACGATCTTATGCCCGCGCGGCTTCAGGCGGGAGATGCCGTACGCCAGCAGGCCGTTGCACAGCACCGCGGCAACCGTCGCCCCCAGCACCACGATGAACGAATTTACGTAGTAGCGGAAATACTTCATGGTCCGCCATGTTTCCAGATACCCTTCCGTGCTGAAGGACTGGGGCAGGAAGCGTACATAGTAGCGCTTGTCCGCCGCCTGCACGCCGCGCAGGAATTCCTTCTGATCTTTAAACCCGGAAAGGATGACCCATACCAGCGGCATGAGGCACACCAGCGCCACGACGGTCAGCAGGGCATACATAACCGTATACCCTGCCTTAACGCCCGGCCTTCGCAGGTCATAAGAACGTATCAAGCCATGGTTTTGATCTATGGTACGCATTCTGGCCACCTCCTACGCTGCCTTGGATCTGGTGGTGCGGTTGTATACCAGCGTCAGCGTGATGAGAATAACGGAGACGAGTACGGAAAGCGCCGAGGCCTTCGAGTATTCAAACCTATCAAACGCGTAGCGGTACACCATCTGCATCAGGGAGATGGAGGCATTGTTCGGCCCGCCGTTTGTCATCACCAGGGGTTCGTAGAGTATCTGGAACACGGCGATGATCTGCAAAATCAACAGCGTTCTGCCCAGGCTGAGAATGTTGGGGATCGTAATATTTCGAACGCGGCCCCACACCCCCGCGCCGTCAATGATAGCGGCCTCGTATAGCTCCGGGTTGATTCCCTGCAGGCCCGCCAGATAGATCAGCATCGTAGCGCCCGCGCTTTTCCATGTCATGGTGACCACAATCAAAGGGACGGCAATCGCGCCGTTGGACAGCCAGCTTGACATGGGCAGGCCCAAGGCGCTCAGCAGCATATTGAGCGCGCCCGACTCGCCGCTTCGAAACAGGAAGCGCCAGAGGAACACGGTCGCCAACCCCGGCACAATGTTAGGAATATACACCGATACGCGAAACAGATTCTTTCCAAACGCGGCCTCGTTGATCCCAATCGCCAGAGCGACCGGCGCCAGAAAGCCGATCACCAGCGACCACAGACAGTATTTGAACGTATTGACCACCGCGGGCCAGAAATCGGGGTTGCTGAATACGGCGCGGAAATTGGAAAGGCCGGCGAACGCCACCGTCGTGATACCCTTTGTCTCATAAAAGGATAAGCGAGTGCCCATGACAAGGGGATACCACACGAAAAAGGTGAAAAGAATGACGCCTGGCAGCATGATCATCCATGCGGTAAAATCCCTGCGCAGCGTGTGCTTCATGCGGGCTTCCTCCCAACGGCTGATGTAGCCATGCGCAATACCCTTTTGCGTTAGAATACAGGGGGGCCACCGGCCCCCCTGTGCGTACCCGTGTCTTCTTTACCGGTTGACGTTCTCATCCAGAACCGCCTGGAGGTTAGCATTTGCCGTATCCAGCAGCGCCTGTATGTCCGCGCCTTCGTTGGTCAGCACTTCTTGCAGAACCTTCGTCAGCTCCGCGTACATGTCCTGCGTCATCATCGGCTCCTCCAAGCGCAGCGTGGCGGCGGCGGTGTCGAAGTAGTGATCAAACATCCGCGGGTCCACGTTGGCGTATTCCGCGATCACGTCCAGCTCGGCCTGGATAAAATCCGGATCAATCCAGCCCGAGAACCTGCGGATAACCGGTATACCGCTTTCCACGCGGTATTTCGCGTCGTCAATCAACCCTTGCTTGCTCGTTTCGGTTACCACGGGCGCCTTGCCCATGATTTCGATATACTTCAGGGCCGCTTCGACTTCCTCATCCGTAGCGTTGGCCGCGAACATATACGGCGTGCCGCCGCCCAGGGCAAAGGTACCGGCCGGACCCGCGGGAATGGCGACCATCATCAGCTTATCCACCGGCAGGCCCTGGACGCTCGTGGGCTGGTTGACGGCATCGTTGGCGGCAATATACATAGCGGCCGCGCCGGTGCCCAGCTGCGCGAAACCCGTGCCCCAGTTTTCGCTGACCGGGTCGCTGGTCAGAAGGTCATACTTCCATTTCAGGTCGCGGACATACTGCATCGCCGCGACAACTTCGGGCGAGTTGAGGTTGGCAAGCCACTTGCCGTTTTCATCCTGCACTTCAAGGTTCGCGCCAAAGGTCCACGCGATGTTGGAAAAATGCCAGCCGCCGGCGTTGTCCATGGCCAGCAGGCACAGCGCCGCGGAGCCTGTGGCTTCCTTAATCTTCAGGCCAACCTCCACGAGCTCGTCCCAGGTCTTAGGATACAGGGGGATGCCGTCTTCATCTACCAGGCCGGCGTCTTCAAATACCTCGGCATTGATCATCAGGCCCAGCGCGTAAGCGTCGCGCGGAATGCCGTACACGCGGCCATCGGCGTCGCTCATCAAGCCGCGAACGCCTGGGGCCATTTTTTCAAGCCAGCCCCGGGCCTCAAGCTGACCGGTAATATCCCTGACAAAACCGTTGGCGATCAGCTTTTGCGGCTCTGTGAACCAGGTCTGAAAAATGGTGGGCACATTGCCCGCCTCGGCCATGGGCACAAACGTGTCTACCGCGTACTTGTAATAGATTTTTTCCAGCGTCACATCCGGCATGGCCTCGGCAAAGGCCGGGTCGAACACGGTCTCATGCACTTTTACGGTATCCACATCCACGTCCTCAGGATAGATGCCAAGCCTCAGCACGGTTTCCGCCAGGGCGGACACGGCCGTAAGGCACAGGCAAACGCTTACCACCAGGGCCAGCAGCTTCTTCATAAGGGTTCCTCCTTTTTATTTCCCCTTGACAGGGTTTTACGTTCAACTCTGTACAAAAATATCATATATAGCAAGTATTGTCAACATGATTTTGCGTACAACTTACAATTTTTCACAGACAAATTATTTGCATTTTCTTCGCCGCATGGTATACTCATGTTTGTCGGCACATTACGGACGAGTGGAGGCCAGGCCATGGCGACGATTAAAGATATTGCCCGCGCGGTGGGCGTCAGCCCTACCACGGTTTCCAACGTCATACATGGCAACACGGGGCGGGTATCCATGAATACGGTCCGGCGGATCAACGAAGCGATCAAAACGATGCGGTATGTGCCCAACATGTCGGCGCGCGCGCTGGTGAGCAGCTCCTCACGCATCATCGGCGTGATCAACCATCTCGTGCCCATGGAGAGCGGCGGTTTTTTTCAAGACCCGTTCCACGGCGCGCTGCTGGCGGGCATTGAGACGGCGCTTCACAAGCGGAATTACTATCTTATGGTGCGCACGATCCGTACCATTCCCGAGCTATTATCCCTCCTGGCCAGCTGGAACCTGGACGGCCTCATCCTCACGGGCATCTTCCCGCATGAGTTCTACCAAAGCCTGCTGGAGCAGCCGTGCCCCTTTCTGCTCATTGACAGCTATATCGACAACCCCAAGGTGCTGCAGGTGCGCCTGCAGGACCGGGAAGGCGGATATCTGGCCACCCGCCATCTTTTGGAGGCAGGCCACCGCGACATCCTTTTTTGCAGCCCGAAAATTTTCGAGCGCGGCGTGGTATCCGAGCGGTTTGAGGGCTATCGCGCGGCGCTTGACGAATTCAAAGTGCCTGTGCGGGCGGAGTATATCTATGAGCGGGAGATTGGCATCCCCACGGCTACCGCGCTCGGCCGGGAACTGGCCAAGCGCGGGGACTTTACCGCCATCTTCGCCACGGCCGACATTCTGGCCGCCGGGCTCATCTCGGGCCTGCACGACGCGGGGCGGCGCGTGCCGGATGAAATATCCATCGTTGGCTTTGACGATCTGAACATCGCCCAGCTGACCAGCCCTCACCTGACGACCGTGCATCAGGACGTCGTCGAGAAAGGCATGACCGCCGTGGACATGCTGCTCAGCGCCATGAAAGGCGGGACGCCGCCGGACATCGTCACCTTTCCCGTCAGCCTTATGAAGCGGCAGAGCGTGGCGAGGCGCAGCCCCTCATGAACCGCGGTTCATCAACGATCAAAAGACAGGCGTTGAATGAAAAAGTAAACGCCAGAGTGAAAGGTGGCGGAGAAGAAGACAGGCATCGCGCGGCCGGCACGCGGGTTGACCCTGACCTTCATCATCTGTTATACTCCTTCCAGCCTTAACGATTTGGGAGGAATTTTTGCATGCCCATTCGCATCCCCAACGCGCTGCCATCCGCCGATATCCTTGGCGGCGAGAACATCTTCGTGATGACAGAGCGGCGCGCGACCATGCAGGACATTCGCCCGCTCAAGATCGCCCTTTTTAACATCATGCCCACCAAGCTGATCACGGAAACGCAGCTTCTGCGCATGCTCTCCAACACGCCGCTGCAGGTGGATATCACACTGCTGCACCCCTATACCTACCAGAGCAGCCACACGTCCAGCGAGCATCTGGACACCTTCTACAAGACATTCCCCGATATCGCGCGGGAAAAATTCGACGGCATGATCATCACCGGCGCGCCGGTGGAGAAGATGCAGTTTGACGACGTGACCTACTGGGCGGAATTGACAGAGCTGCTCGAGTGGTCCAAGACAAACGTATACTCCACGCTGCACATCTGCTGGGGGGCGCAGGCCGGGCTGTATCACCATTACGGCGTGCCCAAGCACGAGATGCCGCGCAAGCTCTCGGGCGTATTCCCGCACCGGGTGCTGGGGCGAAACATCCCCCTGTTCCGGGGCTTTGACGACGAGTTTTTCATGCCCCATTCGCGCTATACGGAAATACGCCGGGCGGACATTGAAAAGGCGGCCGGCCTCGACATCGTGGCCGACTCGCGCGAGGCGGGCGTGGCCATTGTCATGCTGCGCAGCGGGCGGCAGATTTTTGTGACCGGCCATGGGGAATATGACGCGGCGACGCTGGGCGACGAATACAGGCGGGACATGGCCAAGGGGCTTGCGGACGTGAACCCCCCCGCCCATTACTTTGAGGACGACGATCCGCGGAAAGGCCCGATCGTGCGCTGGCGCGCGCATGCCAGCCTTTTGTTCTCCAACTGGCTGAATTATTACGTATATCAGGAGACGCCGTTTGATTTGGCGAAGATTCAATGCTGGTGACCTTTACGGAAACGCGATAACAGGCCTCCCCGGCATGAAGGGAAAGCCGTCACCAATACCATTTCAAAAGAATATAAGGTAGCGAAGCCCGCGCGCCCACGGCGGCGAGTGCTTACGCTAATTATGAATGCGGTGATCTTCATGCGAATGCCTCTTTATATCACGGCGGTCAGCGGCGGCAATGCCG
>WRGP01000229.1 GCA_009787135.1 Bacillota bacterium
CCAAGGGAGAACGGCTGGCAAGGAGGCCCGCCAGTGATGAACTGAATGTCTAGCCCATAATCCGTATAATTCACGAGCCTAACATCCGTCCGCACGACTCTCCAATCGGCAACGCCACTATAGCCGTTCGCGATATTCGCGTTAATGGTGTCACATGAGTCGCTATCCCACTCAAGTAACGCCGATGGAGAAAAGCCAGCCTGGTGCAGGCCTAGCGCGAGACCTCCCGCTCCGCCAAATAATTCCAAAGAGCGAACCACTCAGTTCACCACCTTTCTTAGGAATCATTTTCCGATAATACCTCGTCCGGTTCCATGTCCATAATGTCATGTATTCCGACATCCAAGGACTTACAGATCTTTAAAAGAACGTCCGTTGTTATGTTTTCGCCTTTACTCAATTTCGCGATCAAGGTGGTACTGACCCCAGAAACCCGCTTCAAATCGCGTTTGTTCATATTTTTATCAATCAGGAGTTTCCATAACCTTTTATAGCTTATGCCCATATCCACACCTCAAAAATGGCTTATCTGTCGTCATTACCGTTTCGCAACCACTACCCCCTCGCGTTGCCGGCAACGCTTAGTCTGTTTTTCCCCTCGCGCCTTCTCACGCAAATTATATCTAGCCGTTTTGGTGAAGTCAACCGATTTTCCGAGCTCGCAAAAATAGTTTTCGAACCCAACAATGGGTGGAACCGGATTATTCATCGTCGTTCGCCAACTCAACGCCGTCAAGATTTGTCTTTTCCGCCGCTTCGCCAGACCGAATCCACTCATCAACTTCGGAAATTTTGAACTTCCATTGGCGCCCAACTTTATGAGCGGGCATACTCTTCTTTTCTATCCAAAGGAGAATCGTTTCTCGGCTTACACCGAGGTAGTCTGTCATAATAGCCATGGCCTTTTGTCCGAGTTCGACGAGGCGTTGTTCCGGGCTACGGCGGATCGATTAACGGTTTCCTCTGAGCGTGAGGTGGCTGTGCTGTTCCGAGATGGTACGGCGATAACTGTGGATGTGGTTGGGAAATAGCACGAAGGCTTACTGGAACTCTGGATATTGTGAAAGGAACATTTCGTTAGCAACTTCCATCTGGTGGCTGTATTCCGCATAGGATTTGCTCAATCTCTTCATGGCGGGTAAAAATACATCGTAGTAACCACTGGAAGTAAAAAATTCTTTTAGCAAGTCTTGAATTATATTCAGAGGAGAGTTTTTATACTCGTCAGACTGCCTAAAATGTAAATATCGCTCGAGCACCTCCTTATTTTCTAAAAAAAACGCTTCAGGATTTTCTATTGAGTGCTTAACATTTTCCAGCAGGTTGCTTACGAAATCCAGGTTATAATCCCTTGTATTTTCATCCAAAAAGTTCTGTACGACCGCTGGGAAATCCAAAGAAGGAGCATTGTCTAAAAACACTGTGATTTCGTCATACGCTTGGCGCTCTTCCTCGGTTGCAATCGGCTTTGTTAAGAAGCGCGAGAAATGCAGACAAATGAATCTGCCGTAGTACCCGGGAAATGCTTCCAGGAGTTTCTCAGCAATTGTTGTTTTTAAATCAATAGCTTCCAAGTCTGCGATAATTTCGGAGCAGTTCTGACCGCGACAAAGCTTATTGAGCACAGTCCTATTTGCTTGTTCTCGTTGCGCTCTCAGTTCTTTATGAATCGCGATTTTCTGTAAGCTTTCACCCGTCTCATCTGCGAGAACTGTTTTTATTTCCTCCACGCTCAGACCAAGTTTTCGGAACAATGAGATTTTCGTCAGGCGTTCCACATCATTCTGGTTGAAATCTCTGTAACCGTTCTCCAAAATGGCAGGGTATATCAATTCGTGCTCTGTGTAGTATTCAATTGCCTTTTTAGTCAAATTTGCCTTTTTACTCACTTCATTAATCAGCACCATTATCACCTCGACAACATCATATGCCAACCCCCAGGGTGATAGTCAATAGGTGTTTTATATTATTCCTGAGTTGAGAGATCGAACGGAAGGAAACTTGAGAACTCTAACTGTCTTACCGTTCCCAAGGAGGGTTCATTTTTGCTTACCGTTCTCACGGTGGATTCAAAATTGGGGCTGATTACCAATGACAACACTAACAGCAGATGGTTTCACGACGCACGAACAAAGCCAATAGTCCGCAAACCCTTTGATATCAATGGATTTGCCTTCTATCGGCTTTGACCTGGTGAAATGGTTGCGGGGGAGGGATTTGAACCCTCGACCTCCGGGTTATGAGCCCGACGAGCTACCGGACTGCTCTACCCCGCGATAACAATGCCACTTACGGCAAAATTTATCATATCTCAAACCAGACCGATTGTCAAGCATAAATTTGAACGGCCTGCGATTCGGATTTTTGGAAGGATTTTCGGATTTTAGGAAAAGGCGAACTGGGAAGCCAAGCCAAATCCGGCACATCATCCAGCCGGGCCCTCACTGCAGTGGAGAGAGAAGCATAAAGTTCAATAAATTTGAGGAAGCCAAAGACAGCAAAGTACATTCCGTGCAGACAAAACCCCTTCCGCTTTGGCCGCAAATACCGCTTGCCCATAGGCACCCATATTTTTGCGCAGGGAGATGGTCAGCTGATTCAACCTTCTCTCCCCGCCTTCCTGGCTTTTCTGTATCATGCGTCATTCACGCATGAGCGGAAGGCAAGATTACAGGCCTGCACCTCTTCCATGCGCGGAACGGATGCCGCCGCACCCATGCGGCATACGGTTATGGCCGCCGCCTTGGCCGCCATGCGCAGGCACGCGGGAACGTCATGGCCCGCTGCCAAACCGGCCAAAAAATACGCGATATAGGTATCCCCGGCGGCGGTGGTGTCCACCGCCGGCACATTATAGGCGCCCTGGCGGAATATCTCGCCGCCTGGCCCCTGATACAGCGACCCCTGTTCCCCCAACGTCAGCACCAGCGCGGCTTTGGGGTAGCGGGCCCGCAGCGCCGCAAGCTGCTCCATGGGATCCTTTGCGCCGCACAGATCTTCCGCCTCCACCTCGTTAAGGAAGAGCATGTCCGCCAAGTCCAGCGGCGCCAAGCGCATATTCTCGTTCATGGGCGCGGGATTTACGGCTACGCGCATGCCGGCTGACTTGGCTTTGCGGATCATGTGATCCACCAAATTTACCTCGTTTTGCACAAGAAGAATATCCCCGGCGGAGAAGCCTGACAGCGCCTCGTCGATGTATGCGCCGGTAATTTTCAGGTTCGCGCCGCCGTAGAGCAGGATGCAGTTTTGCCCCGCGGCATCCACCTGTATGATGGCGTGGCCGGTTTTCTCCGCACAGCGGCGGATCAGGCTCACGTCTACGCCATTCTCCGCCAAACTTCGCACCAGCATGCCGCCATCCTCACCGACGCAGCCGGCATGATATACGGTAAGCCTAGCGCGGGCCAGCGCGATGGATTGATTCAAACCCTTTCCGCCGCAAAGCACCTGCCTATCCGTGGAAGACAGCGTTTCCCCCTGCCGGACAAAATGCGGCACGGCATACACATAGTCTATGTTCATAGAGCCGATGTTCAGGATTTTCACAAAAACATACCTCCCGAGCCCTGGGGATGATCAAGGGGGCCGTGCACATAACCGAACCCACAACGCGTCCGATCTGACAACTTGGCTAGAAAAACCCGCTAACGGCCACCGTGCCCGTCACGCGCCCCGCCAGCATGTTATGACTCCTTCGCGCGGCTTTGCCGGGTGCTGCTTCGCACCACCAAACTGCCCATGATCTGCATGTGTATGCTCGGCAGATCGGGATGCCGGATGCGCATTCGAATCATATCCACCGCCAGCTTGCCCAGTGCGGAGCGTGAAATGCGCATGGTCGTCAGCGCCGGCATGTTGACCGCGCTGAAGGGGATGTCGTCCACGCCGACGATCGACAGATCCTCCGGTATGATAAACCCGGCTTCCTGTATGGCCTTCACCGCGCCGATGGCTACGGTGTCGTTGTCCGCCACCACCGCGCCGCCCGGTACATACGCTCCGGTTTCCAACAGCCTTTTCATATCCGCATACGCGCCGCCCAGCGTGGGCATGAGCAGCACCGGTTCCGGCGGCGTAAGCCCCAGCCGCGCAAGCTCCCGCAGATATCCCTCATATCGCTCCTCACAGTTGCGGATGGGCAGGCTGGACTTAAAATAGCCAATTTGCCTGTGCCCTATTTCGTACAGGTAGCGTGTGGCCGCGGCGGTAATGCTCGCGTTGGCCATCACCACGCTGTCCACATCGTCGTACTGCATGCTGTTGTCGAGTACCACCAGGGGCACGGTCAGCAGATCCAATAGCGCATAGTCGCTTCCATTCAATTCCGTCCCAATCAAAATGACACCGTCCGGCGAGTCCGCCATCAGTTCGCGAAAGGTAGCTTCCGCCGTCTTGGGCTCACAATTGCACATCACCAGGTCAAAGGTGTAGCGCCTGCATTCGCTTTCAATCTGATCGATGATGGAGGCAATGAAGCCTTGGTTTTCTTCAATGGTGACGCCATGCGTACGGAACTTCATGACCGTCAGCCTAAATTTTTTGATTTTTCGTTTTTGAGCGGACACCACATAGCCGTATTGATCAATTGCGTTTTGAACGCGTTTGCGCGTCTCTTCGCTCACGCCTTTTTTTTGGTTAATGACCAATGAAACCGCCGCCGGCGAAACGCCTGTCAATGAGGCAATTTCCCTGATCGTCATACGCGTCCCCCAGTCCTGTCCGCATTGAAATTTGGCATAACCCTCCGAAACGCTGGATCCCGCCGAATCAAGTTGTTCGACGCCTGGCCGCGCTTTCCCTGCCGCTGCGGCAGACACCTCTTTGCGATGATGACGCAGACATACAGCGCCTCGCAAATCGCATTGCCTGATGGGGAGGGACGCAAGAGCGCGCTGCCCCATTGACCCCGCCAGCGGACGTCCCGCCGCGCCGCCGCAATTAGGCCCCGGCCGATCTCCGCCCGCGTTTCGCCGCCTCACGGCACACCACCCGCCGCACGGTTTCGCGCGGCCGATTCTCGTTCATGCCTGCCTTCTTTTTGCCTCGGCCTTCCTGCGGAAGATCTCGCGCAAGCTCTCGCTATACGGCGGGCGCGCGATGCCATATTCCGTCACGATGGCCGTAATCAGCTCGTTATCGGCGAAATCAAAGGCGGGGTTGTATACCTTCACGCCCTCGGGCGCCATGCGCTTCTCGTACCACATCTCCGTCACCTCATGCGCCGGGCGCTCCTCAATGGGGATATCCTCCCCCTTTTCCACGGTCATGTCGATGGTGGAGGTCGGCGCGCATACGTAAAACGGAATGCCGTAGTATTTCGCGAGGACCGCCACGCCGGAGGTGCCGATTTTGTTGCAGCTATCGCCGTTTGCGGCCACGCGGTCACACCCCACGAAGACGGCCTGCACCCAGCCGTTCTTCATCACCTGGGAGGCCATGTTATCGCAGATAACGGTGGTGTCCACGCCGTCCGACACCAATTCGAACGCGCTCAGCCGCGCGCCCTGCAGCAGCGGCCGCGTTTCATCGGCAAATACCTTAAAGGTATACCCCCGCTCCTTGCCCAGATGAATCGGGGCCAGCGCCGTTCCATACTTGGCCGTGGCCAATTGCCCCGCGTTGCAGTGGGTCAGGATGCCGTCGCCGTCCTTGACAAGCGTCAGGCCGTGCTCGCCGATCCTCTTGCAGACCCAGATATCCTCTTCCTTCACGGCCACGGCTTCCGCGCGCAGCAGGGTTTTAAGCTCGTCCGCGTTTCTTCCCTTGTTTTCCAGCACCACGCGCTCCATGCGGTCCAGCGCCCAAGACAGGTTCACCGCCGTCGGCCGGGCCGAGGCAAGATAATCCTTCGCTTCTTTGAATCGCGCGCAGAAATCGTCGTATCCATCCGCCTTGACGGCCTTGGCGGCCAGATAAACGCCGATGGCCGCCGCCACGCCGATGGCGGGCGCGCCGCGTACCTTGAGCAGGTAGATGGCCTCCCAGATATCCCGTTGGCACGTAAGGCGCAGAATTTCGACCTCGCCCGGCAGCTTCGTCTGGTCCACGATCACAAGCGCGCTCTTTTCATCGTCCAGCGCGACGGTCTCATAGCGCAGGATGTTTTCCTCTTTCACGGCCGTCCGCCCCTTTCCGGCACGCTGGCCGCGTCCGCGGCGCGGCGCACCGCCGCCACAAAGTCCGCGCCCTTGCTATATTTGTCGGCGTGCAGGATGTAGTCCTTGGCGCACAGGATGTTCACGCGCTCGGCGTATACGCGTTTTGCTTCCTCCGCGATGCTGGTCACATCCTTCACCTGCGCCATGCCCACCGTGCGGCGGATCAGTTCCGTGCCCGCGTAGGAGGCGGTATCCGCCAAAATGGAGGCGAGGTACCGCTCCCTAAAGCCCTCCGCCTTGGCCATGGGCTCGGTAACGCATTGGTCATACGCCTTCAAAAACTTTGCGCAAAACAAATCGATTGTTTCCTCGATCGTTTTGAGCACCCAATCGCAGAACGCCGCCGCCCCGTAGGCCACGCCGTTGTCCCAGGCGAAAATCAGATTGGCGATCACGTTGCCCGTGTCATAGCCGATCGGCCCGTAGAAGGCAAATTCCGGATCAAACACGCGCGTGCTGTCCTCCCGGACGAAGATGGACCCCGTGTGCAAATCGCCGTGGATCAACGCCTGCGCGCTGTTCATAAAGGTAAACTTCAGCTTGGCCACCGCAAGGTGCAGCGCATGGTCGTCGTACAACTCCTTTTGCACAAACGCCGCGTTGGGCGGGAACACCAGGTTGCGCTTGTTTATGTCGTTATATGGCTCCGTCAGCACGAGATCCTCGGTAATCTCGCAAAGCTCCGGGTTGATAAAGCGCTTCACAAGCGCTTTTTTGGCCTTGTGCTCCATCGCTATGTCCGTGGTCTTCAAAAGCGTATGGACCATGTAGGTGGTGATATCGTCCGCGAAGCGCGGGAACATCTTATGCTTCATCAGCGCGTGCCGCATGAGCTCATGGTCGGACAGATCCTCCATGACGCAGGCGCACATGACCGTGTCGTATCCAAAGATTTGCGGCACCAGGCCGGGGGCGTACTCGCCCTGCAGGGCCAGGATTTCGCTTTCGATGCGGTTGCGGTCGGTGGAGACCCGCATGTCCGCCGAGATGCGCAGGGCCTCGCCCGCCTGTTTGACGATCAAAGATTCTCCGGTTTTTGTATCCGCCACGCGAAACACATAGTTCAGATTGCCGTCGCCGATTTCCTTGGCGGCAAGCGCCGCGTCCGTTCGCATGTAGCCCTTTTCCTTTACATACTGGGCCGTGTCGTCGGCCTTCATCAAAAAATAGGTGTCAAAGCGGGACATCATCCACATTCCTTTCTTTTATAGATAAATCCTTTATCCGCTCAAGAACCTTTTCGGTGATCTCCCGCACCTGCGCATCCTCTTGCGTCTGGCCGTCCGCGCAGTCCCGGCGCAAAAGCGGGGGGCTTGCGTCCGGCGAATGGCCCGCCGGCACGTCTTTGGTATTGCTGGGGCGCGCCGCGCCCCGCGGGATGCCGCCGGAGGTGATGCCCATGCGCCTGCGGATCTCGACAAGCTCTTCCACCTGCTCGCGGCTTAGCACGTTCGCCTTTCCGATAATGCTGCCCGTATACAGAATGACCATCGCGTAATGCTCCATGGACTCCAGCCGGTACCACGCCTCCATCAGCGAGCCGCCCCACGTGACCGCGCCATGGTTAGCCAGCAATAGTGCGCTGTACTCGCGCGCGTAGGGGGCAATGGAATCCGGTATGCCCTGCGAGCCCGGCGTTTCGTAGTGCACGCAGGGTACCGTGCCAAGGTTGACCAGCGCTTCCGGATAAATCGCCTTGTCCAGCCCGATCCCCGCGATGGCAAAGGAGGTGCTGATGGGCGGGTGCGCGTGGCATACGGCCATGGCCTGAGGATTTTCGCTGTAAATGCGCAGGTGCATCTTCACCTCGCTGGAAGGGCCGCGCTTCCCTTGCGAGAGCACCGTGTCGTCCGTGCGCATCTTCACCAGCATTTTTTCATCCATAAAGCCTTTTGAGACGCCCGTTGGCGTCGTCCACAGGAGGTCGTCATCCACCTTGCAGCTGATGTTGCCATCGTTGGCGGCCACAAAGTTTTTCGCGTACATGCGCTTGCCAATCTCTACGATCAGCTTTTTCGCCTCGCGGTCCGTTGGATAGGGCTGGCCGTTGTGCATGTTCTTCACCCGCGCGTTTCTTGATTAGTAAACAACAAATAACTAAACATGGTCAATTTTTATACCTTAATTATAGTGTTCACGCGCATTTTTGTCAATCCTATCTTTCCGAAAATTTTGTTCGGATTGTATGATGTATTGAATAAAATATATATTCTTTTCTTATATTTTCCAATTGTCTTCAAATTTTGCCGGCTAGAAATTTTTATCAATTATTGAAAAAACATAAAATATGTTAAATTTCTCTTGCGTTTCATCCATGCAGATGGTATACTGATTTCAATGCGGAGGGATAGATGTTTACTAAAATCCCTATCAAAATTTCAAAGGAGGTTTATTTGTGAAAAAATTTGTCGCATTGGCCCTGGTGATCATGATGGCTGTCGTGCTGTGCGCCCCCGCCATCGCCGCGGAAGCGCCAGCCCCCGTGGCCGGCAAAAAGGTCGCCTATATCATGCAGCTGACTTCCATGACCATCTTCCAGATGTGGAAGGATTCCTGTGCGGATCTGTGCAAGGCGCTGGGCGTAGCGTTCGACTTCTTCTTCTGTGATAACGACTTTAACAAGTGGCAGGATACCATCCGCACCTGCGCCGCCGCCGGGTATGACGGCCTGTTGCTCAGCCATGGCAACAAGGACGGTTCCTATGTATTCCTCAAGGAAATCGCCGACCAGTATCCGGACCTGAGCATCGTGTGCTTCGATACGCAGTTCTACGCGGACGGTGAAAATCAAAAGCTTCCTGGCGTCACCCAACTCTTCCAACAGGACAAGAGCCTTGTGACCGTTCTGCTTGATGAGTTCATCAAGGAATTCGGCGAGGGCGTCCGCTTGGTTAAGGTATGGCGCGGGCCTAACTACAACAGCCCGTTCGATCGCCGCGAGGTTGGCTGGGAAGAGTACGAAGCCGCCGGCAAGATCGTGACTGTCGGGGAGATCCAGCCGCTGCAGGATACTGTCGACTCGGCCAACACCGTGTCCGCCGCGTACCTGCAGGGCCTTAGCCGCGGCGATGTGGACGGCATCGTGGCCTATTACGACTGCTATGGCCAGGGCTTGTACAACGCCATCTTCGAAAACAGCAACTTTAATGGCGGCAACGGCTCCGCGCTGCCGATGTCCTCCGTGGATATCGACCCGGTGGACGTGACGAACATGCTGGCCCGCCCAGACATCTGGACCGCCGCCGGCACCACCGACTGGACCCTCAACGGCGAAATCGCCATGCGGCTTTTGCTGCTTCAAATCGCCGGCGAGTATGACAAAATCTACGATCCCGCTTCCGGCCAATATGGCGTAGACGTGGTGGAAGTGCCCGGCTCCGCAATTCTGGCCTCCGATCTCAGGCCCGATTCCAACGTGGAAAACCTGAGTGAAATCGCGCCCGATACCTATGGCAACCTATCCTACCTGTCCGTCGCCGATTGGATGCCGGCGGGCCTGATCCACTAATCGCGGCCTGAGGAAGGGGCTGCCGCGCAACACGCATGGATCATGGATCGTCCTCTATAGGGACGTCCTGTGGCCGTCCGTGAGATACGGCAGCCCCTTTACGCGGCAAGCGGTGCGGGGGGAACGCCAGGGGAATCATCCCCCGGAGCCCTTTCCGCCTCACGGCAAGCCCGCGCTTGACAGAGAAGAGGGAAACGCATGGAGAAACTGACGCTTGCGGCCAGGGATGTTTCCATAGAATTCCCCGGCGTAAAGGCGCTTGCGAACGTGAATTTCGAAATCAGCACCGGCGAGATCCGGGCGGTCGTCGGCGCGAACGGGGCCGGCAAATCCACTTTAATGAAAATTCTGGCGGGCGCGAATCCCTCCTATACCGGTGAAGTGCTGCTAAACGGCAAAGTGATTGACCTGCGCTCGCCCATGGCCGCCAAAAAGCATGGCATCCAGATCGTATACCAAGAGGTCGACACGGCGCTCATTCCAACGCTTTCCGTGGCGGAGAACGTGCTGTTGAATCATATGATCATGGAGCAAAAGTCGCCCGTCCTCAATTGGCGGAGGCTCCGCCGCGAGGCCCAAAGAATCTTGGCGCGCCTTCACATCGACGTAAACGTCCGCAGGCTCGTACAAAACCTGACCCTCGCGCAAAAGCAGATGGTACTCATCGCCAAAGCCATTGCGTCCCGGTGCAATTTTCTGATTCTGGACGAGCCCACCGCGCCCCTGAGCGATACGGAAACGACGGAACTCTTCGGGCTGGTAAAGCATTTGCACGAAACGGAAAATATCGCGATCATCTTCATCTCGCACCGCATCCATGAGGTCATTTCAATCTGCGAAAAGTATACGGTGATGCGCAACGGCGAAACCGTGGACACCACCGCCGTTACGGAGAGCACAACCACGAAGGAAATCGTGGAAAAGATGCTGGGCCGCGCCTTTGACGAGCTCTTCTCCAAGGAAAAAGTCGAAATCGGCGAAAGGGTCTTTGAGGTGTCGCACCTCTCCGACGCCGAAGGCAAGGTCAGCGATGTATCCTTTTACGTCAGGAAGGGAGAGATCGTCGGCATTGCCGGCTTGGTGGGCGCGGGTAAATCCGAGCTGTGCAAAACCATCTTTGGCGCGCATGCCAAGGCGGGCGGGGAAATGACCCTTCATGGCAAGAAGCTTAGGATCAACAATCCCACGCAGGCCCTGCAGAACCGGATCGCCCTCGTGCCAGAGGAGCGGCGCAAGGAGGGCGTCCTGGTAAATGAAAATGTAAGCCTCAATTTGTCGGCCGCGTGCCTTGGCGATTTTTGTACGGCGTCGTTTATCAACAGATCGAAGGTTGATGGGAACGCGAGAAAATACGTGGAAGAGCTCGGCATTATCACGCCCTCCATTCGCCAGTACGTCCGCAACCTCTCCGGCGGCAACCAGCAGAAGGTCGCCGTTGGCAAGTGGCTGGCCGCGGATTGTGAACTATATATTTTTGACGAACCCACAAAGGGCGTGGATGTCGGCGCCAAGCACGATATTTTCCGCCTGATCAACAACATCACCAAACAGGGGAACAGCGTCCTCTACGCCACCTGCGAAAACGCGGAGCTCTTATCCATCGCCGACCGGATCTATGTGCTGTATGACGGAAAAATCATGGCGGAGCTTACGGCCTCGGAAACCGATGAGGATGAGATCATGAACTATGCGGTCGGCGGCGGCACGCCGCAAGTCGCGGCAATTTGAATGGCAAAACAGGAGGGAACGCTTGATGCAAGCTTCGTTGAATCCAAACCCATTGAGAAGCGGGAGGACAAAGAGCGCTTATCGCTTTCTTCTGGATTGGGCGGCCATCATAACGCTGGCGCTGTGCTTTGTGGTGTTTTACGCGGTTAAAGGCGATAAATTCATGTCCGTAAACAACATGATCAATATCCTGCGCGCCATGTCCATTACCACCGTATTTGGCATTGCCGCCACCATTTCCATGGCGCCGGACGGCTTTGACATGTCGGCCTGCACACTGGCCAGCTGCTCCGCGTATGTGTTTGTAAGCATGTACCTGTGGTATGGATTGCCGCTGTGGCTTTGTACCATTGTCACCGTCTTTTCGACGCTCATCATGTACCAGCTGACCATGTTCCTCATCTTGGTCTGCAAAATCCCGGACATGCTGGCCACCTGCGCGCTTATGTTTGTCCATCAGGGCCTTGGCCAGTGGTATATTGGCGGCGGCGCGGTTTCCACCGGCATGCGCCTGCCAGGCGGCGCCGCGCCTGCCCGCACGTCGCTTTCCGACGCGTTCTCCGCCATTGGCCGCTGGCCTTTGATCGTCATCATTATGGCGGCTTGCGTGTTGATCGCCTTTTTCTTCCTTGAGTTTACCAAACATGGCCGCTTCATCTACGCGATGGGCGGCAACCGCCAGGCCGCTAAGCTGTCGGGCATCAACGTGAAGGCGTACCGCTATTTGGCGGGCATGATCACCGCCGTTTTCATCGCCATCGGCGGCATTCTTGT
This sequence comes from Bacillota bacterium, assembly GCA_009787135.1. GTDB lineage: Bacteria > Bacillota > Clostridia > Christensenellales > Aristaeellaceae > Avichristensenella. The sequence continues at coordinate 12,172 of WRGP01000229.1, forward strand.
GTCCTCCCGCGGCAGCTCCGCGCAGGTGATGTGCTGCGATAATTACCTGATGCAGTCCCTGGCCGCCGTATTCGTCGGGCGCTCCGTCGGTGGGGCGGAAAAACCAAACGCGTTGGGCACCCTCGTGGGATCCATGCTGGTATCCACGCTTGAAAACGGCCTTACCATTATGGCTGTTTCCTACTATGTGCTGCCCGCCGTGAAGGGCGCGGTTTTAGCCCTTGCGCTGATCGCCGCTTATGCGGGCAAAAAAGAGCAGTAATCTCCCGGGCGTTCGATAATTTGCCGTGCCAGCAAAAGGCACGCTCTGCCGGAAGCCCGGTACTTTCTTCGCTTTTTTGCAGGATTAAAATAATTTGCTTGCACAATCGACAAAAATCTGGTAGGATAGGCACAATTGATTGATAAAGGGGGCGTTCCCATGGGGAAGCAAGGCATCATCTAGGCAAACTTCAGGGAAGCTATGTAGCGCTGATCACACCCTTTCACAGCGATGGGTCCATTCATTTCAAAAAACTCAAGGAACTGTGTGACTGGCACATTGAGCAAGGCACAGATGGCATTGTGGCGCTGGGCACGACCGGCGAATCCAGCACGATGACGCACGAGGAAGACGACGCGATCGCCCAGTGTGTGCTGGACACAGTGGCGGGGCGTATCCCCGTAATTGTGGGCAGCGGTTCAAATTCCACCCAAACAGCCATTGCCAAGAGCAAGCAATACGCCCAAATGGGCGCGGATGGCCTTCTGGTCGTTACCCCCTACTATAATAAAGCGAATGACACCGGCATGATCCGCCATTTTGAAAGCGTAGCGGATGCTGTCGATATTCCTATCACGCTCTACAACATCCCCGGCCGCACGGGGTGCGCGCTCGCGCCAAAGGTAGTCGATCGCTTAAGCCGTCATCCGAACATCGGCTCCATCAAAGAGGCCAGCGGCGATATCGGCTATGTGGCCAAGATCGCGCGGTATGTCAGCGACGGCTTTGCCCTTATCTCGGGCAATGACAATATGATCGTCCCGCTGATGTCGCTGGGCGGAACAGGGGTTATCTCCGTATTTGCCAATATATGCCCGGCGATTTGCAAAGATATTACCAATTCCTGGTTAACGGGCGATGTGGAGCGCGCCAAGCGGCTGCAGCTTGATTATCTGACGCTGATCGACGCGCTGTTCATTGAGGTGAATCCCATCCCCATCAAGGAAGCGATGAACATGCTGGATATGGATGTCGGCGGATGCCGCATGCCCCTTTGTGAGATGGCGGAGGAAAACCGCGCGAAGCTCCGGCAGGCGATGGAGGTGCTTTCATGCGCGTCGCGCTGATAGGCTATGGCCGCATGGGCAAGATGGTGGCCGAGTGCATGGGGGAGAGGGAAGGCATGGAGATCGCGGGCATCGTAGACTTTACCTGCCTCCCGTCGCTTCGTGATGTTTCGAGTCCGGATGTGGCGATTGATTTTTCGTACCCCGGTGATTTGGATGATTTACTGGACGCGGCGACTGTACGCCGCGTCCCGCTCGTCATCGGCCGCACTGCGCTTACCGCTGAGCAGGAAGCAAAGATCGCTGCGGCCGCAAAGGCTGTACCCATCGTATCGTCCAATAACTTTTCGCTCGGCGTGACGGTGATGCGCCGCCTGGTGGCTGAGGCCGCGGCGGCGCTTGGCGTGGCGTTTGACGTGGAGATCGTGGAGGCGCACCACAAGCAAAAGCTGGATGCGCCCAGCGGCACGGTGAAACTGCTGCTTACCGCGCTTGACCCCTCCGGAAACCGGCCCGTGCTCTACGGGCGCGAGGGTGTGACGGAAAAGCGCGGCGGCGAGATCGGCGTGCACGCGCTGCGCGGCGGCACGGTGTGCGGGGAGCACAGCGTGCATTTCTACGGTGACATGGAGGAACTGTCAGTGACGCACCGGGCGGACAGCCGCCGCATTTTTGCGGCCGGTGCGCTGAGGGCGGCGGAGTTTGTCGTGAAGCAGGCGCCAGGGTTGTATACTATGGAGCAGGTGCTGTTTGCAACGCGGGCAGGGTAAAGGGACGGAAGGAAGCATGGCTGAATATCCGCTGCGCGCAACTGGTATACAATGCGGCTCATGAAAGGATATAAAAGTTGCACAAACCCCAAACAGACCTTCGAGCCGTGCTCTTGACCGGCGTCTTTGCCGCGTTCATCGCGATCATGGCGCAGGTCAGTATCCCTATGCCGTTGGGCGTTCCGCTTACCCTGCAGACGTTCGCCGTCGCGATGGCGGGCATCTTGCTGGGCGCGAACCAAGGCTTCTGGGCCGCTCTCGCGTATATCCTGCTGGGCGCTGCCGGCGCGCCTGTATTCGCGGGCTTCCGAGGAGGGGTGCCCTGCCTGCTGGGGCCTACGGGCGGGTTCCTCCTCTCCTTTCCGCTGCTGGCATGGCTTTCGGGCCTGGGCACGAAAAAAAGCCGCTTCTTTATGGCATGCGGCATCGCCGCGGGTGTGTTTGTAAACTACGCCTGCGGGCTGTTGCTATTCGCTGTGGTAACGAAAGATGGCTTTGAACGAGCATTCCTCGCGTGTGCGGCGCCATTTTTGCCCTTGGAGGCGGTGAAAATGGTGTTGGCGTGGGTGCTGGGCGTGCGGATCCGGGTGAAGGTCGGAAAAATTTTGCCGAGCTGAGGCGTGGAAAGCCGCGAGAATATCCTGCCGGTATAAGCGCGAGCCACCCTGCTTTGTTGATCGGCACGGATAGAATCATCCCTCTATCGCCCTACACTCCATATAATACCGCTTTTCCTCCGCGTCGCCCATGGAGAACGCCTTGCGCGGCAGCACCTGCCCGCCCCGCAGCGACGGAAACAGCGTCTCTTTCTTCATGGGCCTAAGCCGTATGCCGCAAAACCCCTCGCGGCCGGCCAGCGCGCAAAGCGCGTCCTCGCCGTGGATATAGTCCAGCGTCGCGCCCTCCGGCAGCCACTCATCCAAAAAAGGTTGTACCGCGCGCACATCGCCGCCTTCCAGTTCAACGCCCCTGCCGGCGGCCGCGGCTTGAAGCGCCTCTTTCTTCACGCCCTCAATGAGCCGGTGAATCGGCTCAAACACCAGCGACGGGTCATAGAGGTTGACCACCTCCACCATCGCGTAGCGCGTCCGCTCCGAAGGCGCGTCCAGATAGCACTGCCGCGCGGCCGCCAGCGAATGGTTTCCGTCGCCCACGGCGAAGAGGATCGGATCCTCCGCCTTAAGCGACGGCAACCCTTTCAGCGCCGCGTATACGTGCGCCTCATCTTCCACCGCCCAGCCGCGCAGATGGCCGCCGCCCAGCATCAGCTCAAAATCATAGAGCTGCTCGAATTCTTTCCGGCGGGCATACAGCGGCTCGATCAGCGTGCGCCCCGGGTCGTCGGCCAGCACCATCACATGGGGCGATTCCAGCGGAGCGGCCTCGCGCACCCGCACGCGGGGCGGGACACGCTCCAAGACCGTGCCCTCTGTCGGCCGTATCAGGCTCCGGCTGCCCGGCGCGAAATCATACTGTGACAGGTCAATGAGCACCATCAGCCCTACACGGCTGCCAGACTTCGTCGTGCGCTCCGTTACAATGAACCCCTCGCGGGGCGCGGCAAAAACACCGCTCCTGAGATAAAGCCGCATGGCGGCCTGTATTTCCGGCGTCCGATCCCGATTTTCCCGTAAAAGATATGCCTCGGGGTAGACAATGCGCAGCGTGGACGGCGCGTCCCCCACCAGCCTGTCCGCCGCCTGCCAGTATTCTATCTGGCTCGTAAACTGGTCACACGCCACCACCGCCCATTTGGCAAGTTCCACGCCCGGCGCGGGCAGCAGCGCCTTTGGCGGATAAACACAGTCAAGCATTGGCCTGTTCCCCAATCATATCATAAAGTCGTTCCAGTTCGTCACGCGACCCATATTGCAGCGTGATCCTGCCCTTTTCGAGCGTGCCGGTGATCTGCGCCTTCATGCCAAAGGTGAAGCGCAGCCGCTCCTCCATCTCCGAAAACTCGGGCAGCCGCCTGCCTGGCGCCTTTTTTTCGCGCTTTGCCACCGCCTGCTGTTCCATTTGGGACGCCTGTTCAATCTGCCGAACGCTCCACCCCTCCGCCACAGCCCTCTGCGCCAGCGCCTCGCACCGCTGTGGGTCCTCCACACCCGCCAGCGCGCGCGCGTGCCCCGCGGACAGCCGCCCTTCCCGGACCAGTTCCGTCACCTTCTCCGGCAGGGACAGAAGCCTGAGCAGGTTCGCCAGCGCGGGCCGGCTGCGCCCCAGGCGCTCCGCGGCCGCCTCCTGCGTAAGCCCGCACTCCTCCATGAGCGCGCGGACAGCCGCCGCTTCCTCCATGGGGTTCAAATCCTCACGCTGCAAATTCTCTATTAAGGCCGCCTCCATCCGCTCCACGGCGTTCATGTCGCGGATGATCACGGGAATATGCGTGCTCTCCGCCATGCGCGCGGCGCGCCAGCGGCGCTCCCCCGCCACAATGCGGTAGCGTCCGTCCTGCTGGCAGACGAGGATCGGCTGCAGCACGCCCACCTGCCGGATGGAATCCGCCAGCTCCTTGAGCGCCGCCTGGTCAAACCGGCGGCGCGGCTGGTTTGGGCTGGGGTCGATGTCGCCGATCTCCACCATCGTGACGCGCTCCGTATCCCGCGGCGGCATTTCAGGCATCAGCGCGTCCAGCCCGCGCCCCAATCCTTTGTGCTTCATCGGCTTCCCCCTTCGCTGCGCCGCAAAAATTCCTTTGCCAAGTCCTTATACGCTTCCGCGCCGACGCTGCGCGGGTCATACAGATGGATGGGCTGGCCAAAGCTTGGCGCTTCGCTCAGCCGCACGTTGCGCGGGATGATCGCGGCATATACTTGCTGGCGAAAATGTTTCTTGACCTCCTGCACGACCTGCAGGCCGAGGTTCGTGCGGCCGTCCAGCATGGTCAGCACCACGCCCTCAATGGCCAGAGCCGGGTTGAGCCCCCGCTGCACGCGCGCAATCGTATCCATCAGCTGGCCCACGCCCTCCAGCGCGTAATACTCGCACTGGATTGGCACGAGTACCCTGTCCGCGGCGCACAGCGCGTTAATCGTAAGCAGCCCCAGCGACGGCGGGCAGTCGATAAAAATATAATCAAACATGCCGCGCAAAGGCTTCAGAGCCTCTGTAAGCACATACTCGCGGCCCTCGCGTGAAACCAGCTCCACCTCCGCCGCCGCCAGCCGCATGTCGGTCGGAAGGAGTTTTAGGGTCTCGACAGGCGTGTCTGCCAGACACGCCTTCGCGCCCGCGCTGCCCATCAGCACATCGTAAATGCTCCTGCCAGGCTCCCCCGCCATGCCCATGCCGCTCGTCGCGTTGCCCTGCGGGTCCATGTCAACGGACAGCACACGCCTGCCCAGCGCCGCCACGCAGGCTGATAAGTTCACCTGCGTGGTGGTCTTGCCCACGCCGCCCTTCTGGTTTGTGACCGCGATAATTTTTCCCATTGTGTGTCGGCATCCCTTCTGCAGCCTTGGAACAATCGTTACATTGTACACATTATACAGTAGTTTTCCCGGCAGGGCAATGGGCAGTAGCGGCATGGCGGGGCAAAGGCACTCAGACAATATTTTCGCCTATGCCGAAATAGGGATCAGAACCTCCTCGCGTCCCCCTACTTTCGATCATCCACCGCCGCCGCCCCGTCCGCCACGGCGGTCACCACCTGCCTCAGGCCCTTTGTTCTTGCGTCCCCCGCCACATACACGCCCGCCACGCTCGTCCTGCAATCCTCCGCGGCCCGAATAAACCCA
>WRGP01000230.1 GCA_009787135.1 Bacillota bacterium
CCCCGCCAGAAGCATAGGTCCCGCCATTTTTGCGGGCGGGCAAGCTCTTGCCGATCTATGGGTATTCATTGTCGCGCCCCTCATCGGAGCGGCGTTGGCCGCGCTGGCGTTCTCGGCGTTTAGGCACAAAAGGGCATAACCATTTTTAGAGGACGCAGGGTGCCAGGGAGCAGAGCTCCCCGGCACCGCTTTTTATCCTATTCACTCACCGAAAACACCCGCGTCACCGGCCCGCGCGCGTCCTTGGTAATATAAACCTGGCCCGCCACAAACGACACGTTCGCCGTCTGCCCGTCATAGAACACCTGGCTGTTTTGGCCTGTGGTTTCGCACCGGTAGAGCCTGTCGCCCGCGATGTAGTATACCATATCGCGGTAAACGCCCATCCAGGTCGCGTCCGCATCCAGCAGCAGTACGCTGACGCCGTTTTGTATGCGATAGATCTTGCCGCCGCTGCGGAAGAACACCACGCTATCGACGATCTGCACCTGATCCGCGCGGGTGGAAACGAGCAACCACTCCTCCCCGTCTGTCCTCAAGGCGAGGCTCTTTACGCCGCTTTCAGAGGCGATGTAGGCTGTATACTGGTACACATCCAGGCTAAAGTCCGTTACGCCCGTGGCCAGCACCTGCGCGTCCGTGCTGCCGCTTGCTTTGACCAGGGAATTTCCCTCCAGATAGTACATCGTGTCGCCCATGAGCGAGAGCTTTTTGACGCCGCCTGTCTCCATGAGTGTCTGCGCGCTTCCGCCGCCAAGCGGCACGCGCAGGATCTTACTGCCCGAAACAAACGTGACGCCCTTGGCGGTGGCATGGATAAAACCGGCCGGGCTGTCATACAGCTTGCGCTCATTGCCGCCTTTGGACATAAACAGCGCGCCATTCGACCCGCCGGCATAATACACGCCGCCATTGTAGGACGCGGCCACGCCGCCGCCGGCCAAGCTGGCCTGTATGGCGCCCGTGGCGGCCTGCTCCTCCAGCTCGCGGCCGCTATTGCTGAGTATGGGCAAATTTTCCTCCGTGATCGCAACGAGCGGCTTGACGTCCGCCCTGTACAGCGCCAAAAGCGTCTGGGAACCGGCCGTCCCGTCGACCTTCAAGCTGTTTTGCCTCTGGAAGCCGCGCACAGCCGCGGTCGTGCTCGAACCATATTTGCCGTCCGGCTCACCGTCATAATAGCCCAGCTCCTTCAGGCGCGTCTGCAGATCGAATACATCCTGCCCTTCATCCTTTTCCTTCATCATTGTGCGTTCTTTCACATCATTCACCATGATGATTTCCGGGGCGCCCTTTGAGGCCAGGGAAACGCCGTCCGGCCGAAGGGCGTTTTCGCCGTAGAGAACCGCCAATGTCTCCTGACCCGCCACGCCGTCGGGCTTTAGGCCATTTCGCTGCTGGAACGCCTGCAGCGCCACCAGCGTAGTCGCGCCAAACCGGCCGTCGGCGGCGTCGCTATAATAGCCGTAATCGCGCAGATATTCCTGCATGACCATCACGTCCGGCCCTGACATGCCCTGCTTGAGCGATACAAAGTTCGTGGCCGGCTGCTGCGCTTTCGGGGGCGTGGGCGCATACTTTGGCGTGCCCTGATACAGCAGCTGGTTGGTGGCCGGCCCGGCAATGCCGTCCGCCACAAGGCTGTTCACAGCTTGGAACTGCTGCACCGCCATCGTGGTGCTGGGGCCGTACTTGCCGTCAACCGTGCCGCTGAAATAGCCGTAGGTGCTGAGCAGGGCTTGCAGGGCCAGTACACGCTCGCCTTGATCCCCCTCGCGCAGGGAGACCATGGTATTGTCCGCGCGCTTGACGCTGACCGCGCCGGCGCTGTAGATAGCCTGCTGCGTCTTAATGCCCGCCTTGCCGTCCGCCGTCAGCTTATTGGCCGTTTGAAACGAACGCACGGCCGATGTGACCGTGTCGTTGTAAATTCCATCAATTTTCCCCGCGTAGTACCCCAAGTCGAAGAGTCTTTCCTGCAGCTTGTATACCTCCTCCCCCATGCTGCCCATTTGCAGGATCCCCGCCGCCTTATACGGGGTCGTGGGAGGCTGTGCGGTCGGCGCGTAGAGGGCGGTGGAGGAAAACATTCTGGTGATGGTGCCGCTCCCCGCCACCCCGTCCGCCGCAAGCCCGTTTCGCTGCTGAAACACTTTGACGGCCAGTTCCGTCGTCGCGCCGTAAATACCATTCGCCGCGTCGTTAAAATAGTACATTTCCCTTAACCTCGCCTGAAGCCGCGCCACATCGTCGCCCGACATGCCGCTTCGCAGCGTGCGGTAGGTGTTGGACTGATCGTTCGTATTGAAAGCATGGGGAAGCGCGGAATCGCTGTAAAGCCTGCGCTGCGTATCCTCGCCCGCGACACCATCCACCCATTCGCCGTTTCGCCTCTGGAAGGCGACGACAGCGGCCTCCGTCGCGTCGTCATAAACACCGCTGACAGACCCGTTGTAATACCCCAGATCCTTCAGGCGCTGCTGGAGCCTCTTTACATCGCTGGTGTGCGCGCTGCCCTTTTGCAGGGTTTTGTATTTGCTGTTCGTAGAAGGCGTATATGTCTTGGGCGTGGGCCTTGACGTGGCATAGGCCGCCCTGGTAGGCGCGGACGCAGCCTTGGGCTTTGCCTTCGCGTTTGAGGAATTGAGCGTCGTGAGCGTGCGCTGCCCGACGACGCCGTCCGCCGTCAGCCCGTTTTGCTTTTGGAACGCGCGCAGCGCGCTCTCGGTGCCTGCGCCAAAATCACCGTCCACCGATCCCGTATAATACCCCAAGTCCTTCAGGCGCTGCTGAAGCTGCCTCACCGCCGTACCCGTGGAGCCTTTGCGGAGCGTGCCGTCGTCCGTGGGCTTAGGCGTTGCCGTTGGCGGGGAATACGTCCATGCGGGAAAGGGCGTGGGACTGGCCGTGATGATAGCGATGGTCGGCATCTCAGTCGGCGGGCTGGTGACCACAATCGTCGACGGGGTCGTGCCGGCCCACTCGTCCCAGCCGCCCTGTTCCCCGCCCTGCTGCTGATACGGGTCCGGCGACGGGCTCGGCGTGTTGGTGGCAAACGGCAGCACCTCGATTGGATTGGTGGGCGGGTCGTCCACGGTATCCGGCCTAGCAAAGCAGCCAGTCACCCCACAGAACAGCATGGCCAGCAACGCCGCCAGCGCGATTTGTTTCCAATTTGCCTTTCTCATACCAGATGAATTCCTTCCTTGTTATACAATCGTACGATCATAAAACGCGCGAACGCCCGCGTTTATTGCATCCTTCGCGTGCATTCGGCAGAACGATTGTGGAAGCCCCAAGGCATACGCTTCTTCGCGTTGAACCCGCCTATCGCGCGGCGTCAACAGGCGGCTGGTGAGCGTCACGCCGGTTTCCACGTTCTCATACCGTATTCCCCGCAAGTTTCCCGTTGCATCGGCCGCAAAATGGCATCAAACAGGCGGAGCGGCATTTCGCGCGCCCGGCAGGGCCATCGCAGGAACCGCAACGCCCACATCCGCCGGCATCATGGCCGCAAGGCGTGCGGTTTTGCGCAATGAGAAACCCCAACGCGCCATCGCGCGGCGTCAACAGGCGGTTTCCGGTGGGCGTCGCACCGGTTTCCACGTTCGCAAACAGGTGGAGCAGCGGCTCCCGCTGTGAGGCGGGCCAGGCCTCAGACGCGCCAGGCGAAATAGCGAAAACAGCTTCCTCCGCATCGGTTGACAGATCGGCGCAAATTCTTTCCAAAGCGCCCCGCACAGCCTCTTCACCCAACGAAGCAAGCCACCGCGCCTCCCGCGCGTCTTTTGAATTTATCGGCTCCGCCGCCGCCGTAACCACGTACGCCCATACGCGCCTTGCCAACGAGAGAACTGCCGCCAGCGGCGCCCCCTCAAACCACGCGCCCGAGAGCATCGCGAAGTCGTCCCCCAACGCCTCTAAGGAAAGCGTCCGGACCCAAGCCTTTGGCTTATACGCCGCCTTTGCCCGCATAAGCATATCCTCAAACGCGCCCCTGTCCGCCTCCGCTACGCGCAGCTTCTTCGCCAGCCGCGCGGGCTCCGGCATCCATACAAAGCTGTACGATTTGATATTCGTTACAGCCATTGCAGCGCCTCGTTCAATCCGCGTATTTCATATGTCGGCCGATAGCCGGTAAGGTTCACGCGCCCACCCGGGTTATACCAGCAGCTGTCAATCCCCGCCGCGACGGCGGCCCCCATATCGGATGCGGGCTCATCGCCCAGCATTAGCGCACGGCCGCCGAACACGCCGCTCAATTCCAAGGCCCGCTCGATCATCCGAGGATCCGGCTTGGCAAAGCCGGTCTCGCCGGAGATGACGTAATCCTTGATATACCGCCCAAGCGGCGAGCGCGCGAAGCGCGAGCGCTGCACCGACGGGATGCCATTTGTCACCACCACGACCGGCACGCGGGACGCGGCCTCCTTGAGGAATGCTTCCGCCCCTTCCAAAACGTCCGCCTGCTGGGCGAGCGCCTCCACAAAATAGTCCGACGCTTTCTCCGCCAGCAGCGTGACACCCAACTCTTCAAAGAAGCGGCTGAAACGCAGCAGACGGAGCTCCGCCTGCGTGACCTCCCTGCGCTCGAACGCGCGCCAAAGGCTTTCGTTGATCGCTTTATACCGCGCTACGTGGTGATCCTCCGCCGCGACTTCCATCGCGGCCATAGTCATCCGGATCGCCCTGTCCTCCGCCGCGTCAAAATCCAACAGCGTGCCGTCCGCGTCGGCCAGCAACAGATCATACTTTGGCATCCTTCTCCTGTTCCGTCAGGGCCGCGACGCAGTCCCTGTCCTCCATCATCAACCTCGCGCCCCGCCGGCGCGCATAGTCTGGCAGCATGGCCGCCGGGTATGTTGTAAGGGTTGTGCCGATCACCACAAACAGATCGCACCCATCAAGGAGCGCCATCGCCTCGTCCATGCCCCGTACGGCGTCCCCGTACAGCACCACATCCCCATCCAGCCTGCCCCCGCACGCGCAGGCAAGCCGGCGGAGGACAGCCGCGTGATTCCCCGCCGCGTAAAGCGGGCGAAGATCCGCGCACAGCGCGGCGGCGGAAGTTTCTATGCCGCACGCGCGGCAATAAATCTTGCGCAGGTTGCCATGCAGCTCAATCACCTTGCCGGAACCCGCCTTTTGATGCAGGCCGTCGATGTTCTGCGTAATCACCGGCACCTGATGGCTCGCCAGCGCAAGATGGGCGGCGTTGGGGGGCGCGCCGCACCATGCCTCCATCGCGCAGTACACCTCAAAAAAACCCACAGGGTCATTCTGACAAAACTCGCGCCCCAAAAAATCACGGATAGGCCTACCCCTCCAGCGCGTTTGAAAGGTGGGCACGCCGGACGGCGCGGAAATCCCCGCGCCGGTGAGCGCCACGGGGCGGGCCGCGGCGCGTATGGCCTCAAGCATCGCGGGCATGGCAACCCTCCATTTATGGATAGGATCATTATAGCATATGTGGAGGCGGGCCGCAATGCGATTGGCCGAACAGGCGGGCGAAATCATTTATTATTTGTTTTATTGTAATTGATGCATTATAGAAGCAAATTTCTTTATGACGCCACATTTTTGCAAGTATGGAAGGCTCTTGATTCACCTGCATGCAAAGATCGTGCATGTTCCATGAACAATGCCGCACGAGTATGTAAAAGATTCCGCCCTGAACAACACCCGTCCCCCCCCCAATGTAGTGATCGCTATGTGTACCCCTATGCAGAGGAACACTTTGGACTATTATGAAGTTTTAGGAGCCGACACCCATTCTTCTGACCACTCATTTCTTAATCAATACATCCAATGCATCAATCATAAAATTTATAACATTCTCATCAATATCAGGCTTTGCTTCTATGCTGATAGGTATAACAACACGCGCTTCATTATCAAACTTTTCTTTTTCTTCTTCTGTAAATCCGGGTACATTGTAGGGAGTTACCGCAACAATCATGGCTCTTTCAATAGTGTTATCATGGTTTGTATTGTTTCTCTCATCTTCATCAACCAACTCAAAAGTCATAAGTTTGTAATTGACAGGGCCCGAAAATTCATAAGCATACGGCACACTATTTACTCTAATATATAAATAATTTGTATAATAAATAAGCAAAGCATCTAAAACCAACTCATTCCCCTGTTCATCAGTTCCCTTATAATATCTTGTTTGCTTTATAGCATACTGCATATCTGCCTCAATCAATTTGTCTTGAAATTCCATAAAAGTCATGCCAGGTTGCAAATATGACAATGAAAGCATCATGTCAAATATAGCAATCGCTTCATCGGAGACATCTGCCTTTCTTTCATAATCGTGATATAACATCGGTTTCACGATAAATCTTCCTGATTTTTCCAAACTTTCCTCGGCAATTGCATATAATAGAAGCCCTGATACTGCAAAAATACCAACTACCAGCCACAAAAACACTTTTCTCATGACAATACCTCCGTAACATGACATATATTGATTCTCTACAAAAAGCACCAATCCTTCCACTCTGCCCCAGAAAACAATAGAACAAAATATAAATTTTTATGGAATGATGGAAGTATATATTCTTTCCCCTTTTATAGGTATAAGATGATATAAATAAATATTTCTTGTTAAATGTACCGCAAAGTCATCATCAATCTTATATGCTATTTTAAATCAATCATTATCTTGTTGAGATTCCAAAGCCGAAACATATCCATTGATATAGATTTGAACGTTCTAATCATAGATCGCGTCATTTTCATTTGCCATTGCCAATCCGCTTCCCACTAGGATCCTTCGCAATATGCAAAATGGGCCGCCGGCATTCTTCCAACATGCCGGATCAGGAAGGACGCTTCCCCGGCGTGAAGCGCCAGGCGCCATCGCGCCTACCGCACTCGCCATATGTGAAGCGTCCCCTTCCTTTTGTTTCCTTCCCGACGAAAAAACCTATCAGACTATCGCGTTCTCCGGCAGGCAAATAATCCGCCCCGCCACAAAATCCGTGGGCGCGAGCGTGGGGTTCGTGGCCAAAATGGCCGCGATGGTCGTGCGGAAGCGCGAAGCTATGGTGCTGAGCGTATCCCCGCTCCCCAAGACGTATGGGGCCTTGCCCGTCGCACACACGCCGCGCGAGCCGCTGGGCGCGATGCACAGCTCCTGGCCCGCGTACAGCCGGGTCATGTCAACGTTCGCGTTGGCCTGCGCGAGCGCGTTATACGCCAGGTTATACAGCACGAGAATGTCCGGGAACGTTTGGCCGCTGGTGACCCTATGTACAGAATAGCCTGCCGCGCACTGGGCCGGCGGCGGGGGCAGCGGCGTCACGCTCGGCACGCAGATGATCTGGCCGACCTGCAGCCGCGCGGGGTCCACGCCAGGGTTGGCCGCCAGCAGGTTTGCCAGCGGAATGCCGTGGTTTTGCGCGATCAGATAAAAGCTATCCCCCCGGCGGACGGTATACGCCGTGCCATGCGCGCAGGATATGCCGGGCCTTGGGATGCAGATTACGTCGCCCGCGTAATAAAGCTGCACATCCAAAGCCGGATTGGCCGCCAAAATATCGGCGACCGTAGTGTTAAACTGCCTGGCAATCTCATAGAGCGTTTGCCCCTTGGCAATTGTATGGCTTATGTAGTTACTACCGCAATCAGAATTTTGCATCATTTTCGCCTCCAAACAGCAGATTCCGGTTCATCCTATGTGGGAGGCGGGGACGGGGTGAAAGAAGAGTAAGGGGAGGAGACGGGGGGAGGACGTCTTCTTTCTTTTCATGGGGAAAAGAAAGAAGCAAAGAAAAGCCTTCTTGGGGGTGTTCGGGGGGGCATCATGCCTAACGGCAACGACGTACACGCCCTAATACTTATAGTCGTCTACCTCCACCTTATCGACGTCCGTGTAAGGGGCAAGGGTGGAGATCATCTTTACGGGTTTGTCAAAACGATTGATCACATAATGAATTTCTTCGGGCTCAATATGGATCAAATCGCCCTGTTTTAGCCGATGAACAACGCCATCCACCACAATGTCTACTTCGCCATCCAGGATAAAGAAGTCTTCTTCCATCACATTGTGATAGTGCGCCTTAAAATCTTCTCCCGCCTGAAACTGCACCATGGCAAAGCTCATGCGGGGACCTTTCATCAAATACTTGGGGCCGCTGTCGCCAAAGCGATATTCGCGTTCGCTCTCGTTAATAATAAACATAAAACCCTCTCCTTTACTCTATTTATATAGTCATATAAGTCCAAAATGAACTCATGTGAGCGGATCTTTTTCCGCAATACCGCACCGCTCGTAGGTACGCATAACCTCCCTCTGCGCCTCCTTGTCTTGCGAAAAAACCTTTCGCTTACACCACTATAGTCCGGGGGCGGCCCACATGGGGCGCGTGATACGGCGATCCGCCAGGGAAAGCTGTGCGCTGTATACTTCGCGCCAGGAAGCGTATATTGCTTCATACACTTTGTGATTTTCAATGTTTGGCTGGAAGGCTTGATCCCACGCAACCAGCTTATGGGCGGCCTCGTTGATGTTTTTATATATACCCACACCATAGCCCGCCAAGATAGCGGCCCCAAGCGCCGTGGCTTCCTTTACCACAGGTACCCGTACCGGCAGATTCAGCACGTCCGCCAGGGTTTGACACCAAAGCCTGCTTTTGCTGGCGCCGCCCGCGAAAATAATTTCGGAAGGCGCACGCCCGGTAGCTTCCCGCACCAGGTTCAAATGCCCGTTGGTAACCAGCGCCGCGTTTTCCATGATCGCGCGATAGAAGGTATATTTGTTGAATTTGCCGGATTCAAAAGCAAAGTTAGTAAAGGTGGGGGCGGCATGGCGCCAAGCGATGTAGTTCATTACGTCACCAAAGGTACACAGCACCCCATATGCGCCGGCAGGGATTTTAGCCGCCTGCTCGTTCATCAACTCATAGGGATCCGTGCCTTTCTCCTTGGCCCGCCGTACTTCTTCCTGACAAAACGCGTCTCGGTACCATCGCATGGCAAGCCCCGACTGAAAAGCAATGGCCTCATACTGCCACGCGTCCGGCACGGCATGGCAGTTCACCCGCACGCGGCAGCCTGGATCGGTGACGGCGCTGTCCATGTTGAACTCATACTGCCAGAAGCTTCCGCCCAAAACAGCCGCCTGTGAAGGATCCACCACCCCTACGCCAATGCAGCCGAGCTGCGCGTCTCCGCCGCCTGCCACCACGGGAATCCCCGCGCACAGCCCCATATCCGCCGCACCTTTAGCGGTTACGCTCCCCACCACGGTTCCACATTCCACAACAGGCGGGAATATGTCATCCTTAAGGCCCACCCTGCGCATGATGGAGGCATCCCAGGCGCGGGTTTTCAGGTCAAAGATGCCCGTGGTGCAACCGTTGCTGGGCTCGGTGACGAGCACGCCCGTGAGCTTATAGATTAGCCAATCGTTGAACATGCTGACCTTCGCGATCCGCTGATACAATTCGGGCAGCTTGTTTTTCACCCAAAGAATGCGCGGAAGCGCACCCAAGGCATAGGTCTGCCCGGAAATGGTATACAATTCCTTCTCAAGCGACGGACTGTGCGAGAGCAGTTCCATGACCTCGTCATTGCTGCGGGCATCCACGTTAGCGCAAGCCCAAATTTCCTGCCCTTCCGCGTCATAGAGCACAATCCCTTCCCGCATGGCGGTGGTGCTGATGGCCGCGATTTCGCCCGGCTTGACGCCAGTCTGCTTGAGCACGCCGCGGATGCAGCCCGAAGCCAGCAGCCAGTTAAGATTCCAATCAAAATTCATGCTGCCTGGGTAGCGCGAATCCTCGGCATGCGTCCATTCCCGCTGCATGCAGCCCACCTGTGCGCCGTGCTCGTCAAAGAGCACGGCCCGCACACTGCCTGTGCCCGCGTCAACCGCCATAAAATAACGATGCGCCATGGGGTCCCCTCCCTCTCAAGCTTCAAGAATGGATTGCCTGATGTTCCGACGGGGCCGGAACACTAAAAAAATTCCGGAGCGTCGGACACCAATCGCTCAGCCGTGCTGTCGTCTGTGATGAGTACGTCAAGGTATTTCCCTCGGAGCGCGGCGCGGATAGCCTCTACTTTGCTCTCTCCCGCGGCGACGCCAATGACGTTCCTCAGATCCTTCAGGGCGGAAAGCGGGGTGCTGATGAGCCGCTCCTCCAGCGGGCTTTCAATCAAAACCCCCTCTTTGTTGATAAAATGGCTGAGGATATCCCCCACCGCTCCCTGCATGCCCAAGTATACGAAATCATTTCGATTGAGAATGCCGGATTTGAAAATGGTGGCGCTTTCATGCATCGCGCCAATTCCCACCACCGAGAGTTGCGCAAAGGAACCCATGCGGCTGATTTCCATCACGGAAGTTTCGTTGCGCATGGCCTCCGCCATCTCTTTGCTGCTGGCCAAAAGCGGCGTGGGAATCAGATGAAGCTTGGCGTTGAAAACATGGCTGCGGGTATCGGGCAGGTAGTAGCTGACGCCTCCTGTCAGCGATACGCAGCTTAGCGGCCGCTCTACCAGGGTGGCCAAATTGTTCAGAACGCGGCTGGGGGTATCGCCATATCCGATATTGATGCAGCTGTTTTCGTCAAGGCGTTCGCTGATATACATGCTGGCGGCCCCGGCAATGCCCGCGTTCACCTGGTCTTTGCTCGTGGCGGCGGGAATCACAAAGGCGTCCTTCAGGCCGTATTCCTCCATCAAGGTTCTCTCCAATTGCATGCGGCTTTCACTGTCCCTGCGCAGGTGAAACTGGATGATGCCGGCCTGACGAGCTTTTTCCAGCAGTTTAATGACGCGTATACGGCTGATACCCATTCGTTCCGCAACGTTTTGCTGCGTCATGCCCTCAAAATAGTAATACCAAGCCACCTTGGTCATCAGCATTTCCTCGTAATCCATCGTGCCTCCACAGAATATGGATTGATTTGATCTTACATCAAATGTTTTTACATCAAACAATTATGCCGCTTGCTTTGTAGTATAGCATCCGAGAAAGACGATGTCAATAAGGCGTCCGGGAAAAGCTTAGCGCAATTCTTTTAAAGCAAACAACCGTGTATTGTGCCAATTTTTGACTCAAGGTGTTGACAAATTCAAAAATCCTATGGTATGATAGTATGCAGCAACAAAGAAAAAAGATCTAATGCAAAACATTTGTACTTCCGATGGGGGTTCTTTCTATGGATACAGCGGTGTGCCAAACACCCGACGCCCTGCTTGCGGTGCGTGGAATCATCAAGGCTTTTGGGACCAATATGGTGCTCAAGGCAATTGATATGGATATTCGCGCCGGGGAAGTGGTGGCGCTCATTGGCGGAAACGGCGCCGGAAAGAGCACACTGATGAAAATCATCATGGGCATTTATCAACCTGATGATGGTGAGATTTATATACAGGGAAGGCTGGCAAAACTCAATAAGCCCTCGGCCGCCCTTGCGGAAGGGATTTATTTGGTACCCCAGGAGCCCATGCTGTTTCCCAACATGACAGTGGAGCAAAATGTGCTGATGGGGTTTGATGAAAAACAAAGCGAGCTACGCAAGCGCCTGCAAGGGCTCCTGTCGTATTTGGGCTGGAAATTGGCGTTGGACCGCAAAGCCGCCACCCTTTCGATCGCGGAGCAGCAACTGGTGGAAATTCTTCGCGGCCTGATGCGTGAAGCGCGTCTTCTCATTCTGGACGAGCCGACCAGTTCCCTCACTTTTCATGAGGCGGAGGCCCTTTTTCAGATTGTGGCTGACCTGAAGGCAAAGGGAATCGGCATCGTATACATCACGCACCGCCTGACGGAAGTGTTTCAGATCGCGGATCAGGTGCTGATCATGCGGGACGGCGTGATTACGCTCAGTGGCCCTGTTTCCAACTTCACCAGGGAAATGCTGGTTGCGGGGTTGCTTCCGCAGGGCAACGTGGCGCACAGGCTTGCGGCGGACAGCCCGGAAAGCCAGCGTACGCTTGAGGAGCCAGCGCTCGTGTTGGAAGCGCTGACGGGGTACGGGTTCAGCAGCGTAAGCCTCAAGGTGTATCCCGGCGAGATCCTTGGCCTTGCGGGCGTTGTGGGCGCGGGGCGCACGGAGTTGGCCACCACCATCTTGGGCCGCGACATGGTGAAAAGCGGCCGGGTGCTGCTGGGCGGTAAAGATATCACCGGCTTTCGCACCGGGCAGGTGTTGAAGGAAGGGCTCAATTATGTGACGGAAGACCGGTTTGTAAGCGGTATCTTCCGCATCAGCGATGTGGCCGCCAACACCACCGCGGCCAATCTGGGCCGCATGAGCAGGTTCTTCCTTAACGTTAAGGAAGAGCGCAAGATCACAAAACGATTTATTGAGGCGTTTCATACAAAGGTGACCGGGCAGGATCAGCCGATCGGTTCGCTCTCCGGCGGTAACCAGCAAAAGGTGGTCATTTCCCGGGCGCTTTCCACCAGCCCCAAGGTGCTTATTTTAGACGAGCCTACGCGCGGCATTGATGCGGCGGCCCGCGGAGACTTGTATGCCATCATTGAGGAATTAAAGCGGCAGGGGCTTGCCATCTTGCTCATTTCCTCGGATATAGAAGAAATTATGGAACTGAGCGATCGTGCGGTCACCATGTACTGCGGGCGGATCAACCAGGAGTTCTCCAAAGGGGAAATTAGCCAAGACCGCCTGATGGCAGCATCTTTCGGCGTGGCGGAAGGGAGCGCGGAACATGCTTAAAAAGCTTTTGCATTCCCGCGAGACGACGGCGATTGGCTTTATCTTGCTGATGTTTTTGGGCGTTGGCGCTATCAACCCGGCGTTTTTGACGGCGGACAATATTTGGCTATGCCTCAACAGCAGCGTAGTGTATACGGTGGCGGCTGTGGGCATCGCGCTGGTGATCATGACCGGAGAAATTGATGTCTCCGTAGGGGCGACGCTCGGTATGACCGCCGCCATGTGCGGCACAATGATTCGCGACGGGGAACCGTGGGCATGGGCCATCGGCGCGGCTATGGCGGCCGGCCTTTTGATCGGCATGATCAACGGTTTCGGTGTGACGGTGCTGCGAATTCCTTCCATTATTATGACCCTGGGTATGAATGGCATTGTGCGCGGGCTGATCTATGTGTATACTGACGGCAGATGGGTGGAGAATATCTCCTTCGATTTTAAAATCCTGGCCCAAGGGCGGCTATGGGGCGCCTTCACCTATTTTTACCTGGGCGCGCTGGCGCTGATCGCGGCGGTCCACCTGCTGCTGACAAAGACCCGGAAGGGCCGCTATCTGGGGGCGGTGGGCGACAACGCGGGCGGGGCAATGCTGCTGGGCATCCCCGTAAACGGCGCCAAGTGGGTTTCCTTCGCGCTGTGCGGGCTGCTCACCGCGGTGGGCGGCGTGCTGTACGTGAGCCGCGTTGGCTTTGTCACCCCCATCGCGGGCAGCGGCTATGAAATGAAAGTCATCGCCGCGTGTGTGCTGGGCGGCATCAGCCTGACAGGCGGCGTGGGTTCTGTGATCGGCGCGGCGGTGGGCGCGGCCATCATGGCCTCTATCAGCCGGGTTTTGGTGTTCATCGGCCTTTCCTCTACCTATGACGATACCATCACCGGCATTTTTCTGATCGTGATTGTCGTTTCCGACGCGCTGATCCGCAGGCGCGCCGTGGAACGGGCTAGGCGCGAGCGGTTGACCGCCAAAACGCAGCACGCCGCCGAGGCAAAGGGGTGATGAGGGGATGAACAAGCTGAAAAAAGTATTCGTGCGCTGGGAAAGCTTTTTGGTCGTGCTGATCGTGTTGGAGATGGTGATTTTTGGATCCATAAACGCTAAGTTTTTGAACATAACCCGGCTGTTTAACAGCCTGAACCAGTTCATCCCGATTTGCATCATTTCCCTGTTTGTTACGTTTGTGATGATTACCGGCGGTATCGATATCCAAGCGGGTTCCATCGTGGGCCTGACCAGTATTGCGGTGGCTGTATTATGGAACGACGCGGGGCTCAATATTTTTGTGGCCAGTTTCATCGGAATTATGGCCGGCATGTTATGCGGGGCCTTGAGCGGATTTTTCATTGCCTACACCGGCGTGCAGCCCATGGTGGTGACACTTGGCGGCTCGTTCCTTTATAGCGGGCTGGCGCTGGCGGTGACCGGCCTGTCGTCCACGGAAGCGTACAAAGGCATCAGCAATTTCCCGGAGGCCTTCCGCGCCCTGAGCAAGAGCAAGCTCTTCGACACCGTGCCCACCCAGTTTTTGATCTTTCTGGCACTGGTGGTGATCTCGTTTATTCTCCTGCATCGTACCAACTATGGGCGCCGGGTATTTTTGTGCGGCGTGAATTGCAACGCGGCGGAGTTCAGCGGTATCCACTCCCGCGGCATCGTGATGAGTACCTACATCCTATCCGGCATGAGTGCCAGCGTCGCGGGGATTCTGTTGACCGCATACCTCGGCACGGCAAAGGCTGATATGGGTTCGGAATACACCCTTCCTATCATCACCGCGGTTGTATTAGGGGGCACCAGCAATCTGGGCGGTAGCGGCGGGGTGATTGGCACGGCTCTGGCGGCGCTTACCATTGGCCTTTTGCGCATTGGCTTGAACCTGAGCGGCATGGCCACCCAGTATTTGGATATTCCCGTGGGTGTTTTGCTGGTGGCTGTGGTGGCCTTCCGCTTCGCGGGCACTAACCCCCGGCTCAAAAAGCTGTTCTCGCGGCCCAAGCGTGCCGCGGCCGTTGCCAAGAACAAGTAAAGGGCATTCGTATGGGTCGTTGCACGCCGCACAGGCGTGTAAAGATAAAAAATTTTTCGGGAGGAAAGGAATCATGAAACATATCTCCAAGATTCTGGCCGCGCTGATGGCTGCCATGATGCTCGCGTCCGTCATGGCCGTACCCGCAATGGCGGAGAACATTACCGTCGTCTTTGTACCCAAGCTTTCGGGTAACGCGTTCTTCGAATCCGCCAACAACGGCGCGCAGAAGTACGCCGCCGAGAACGGCTTCACCGTGAAATATGATGGCAACCCAGAGGCTTCCGTGGCCAACCAGGTTGCTATCATCCAGAACGCCATCAACAGCGGCGCGGATGCCATCTGCGTTTCCTCCGTGGATGCCACGGGCTTGGACGACGCGATGCGGGAAGCTATGGAAGCCGGGTTGGCCGTCACCACCTGGGATAGCGACGTTAGCGGCAATTGCCGCAGCTTGATGGTTTCCCAGGGCACCCCGGACATCCTGGGCAAAATGCTGGTAGACATGCTGGCCGAGAGCATGACAGAGCGCGGCAAGGACGTAAACGCCGATGCTATCAAGTATTGCTGGCATTATTCCCAGGCGACTGTCGCCGACCAGAACAGCTGGCAGGTCGCGGGCGAAAATTACATCAGAGAAACCTATCCCAACTGGACCAACGTGGCCCCTAGCAACTACTACTCTGAGCAGGACGCCGAAAAGGCTATTGTCGTGGGTGAGTCCATTCTGACCGCCTATCCGGATATTGACGGCATCATCTGCAACGATTCGACCGCTCTGCCCGGGCAGGCGCAGGCCGCTCAGAATTTGGGCAAAACCGCTCAGGATGTGTCTATCACCGGTTTCGCCGCGCCCAACAGCATGAAAGACTATTGCCGTGCCGGCATCCTTTCGCGCTGGGGCTTGTGGGATTGCCAGGTGCAGGGTGCGTTGGGATGCTATCTGGCGTACTATCTGGCCTGCGGTAATGAAGTAAAGGTTGGCGATACAATTGACGTTCCGCAGATTGGTGAGGTGGAAGTGATGCCCAACACCATCCTGGACGCGAACGCCTATACCGCCGACGACAGCGGCGTGGTGCTCTTGCCGGAGCGCGTTGTATTTACCATCGAAAACATGGACAATTACAATTTCTAAGGCAGGTTCTATCCTTTCTTTAGGCGGAGAAACGGCGGTTCGCGTCGTTTCTTCCCTATTATCAGGATCAAGGAACGAATGGGAACACCAGGGGGAAAGCGCTTCCTGGAAAACCAATCATGAAGGGGGCAAAGGGGAATGGCTGATCAAGATGGGCAGAAAATCGCCAAGAACTATGAGGTAGGTGTGGCGTTTGCCAGTCAAGGCAGCTTTTATGTAAAAGGTGCGAACAATCTGGACTGGGGCATGAAAAAGCATCTATCCAACATTTTTGACCCGAAAAGCGGGAATACGGTGATGTTCGCCTTCGACCATGGATATTTCATGGGTTCTACGGCAGGGCTGGAGCGGCTAGATCTGGTGATTCCTAAACTGATGCCCGGCGTGGATTGCCTGATGGGCACCCGGGGCGCGCTCCGTACCTGTGTTCCCGCGGAAAACCGTAAAGCGATTGCGCTGCGCGTTTCTTCAGGCTCCAGTATGCTCAACGAGGACTTGAGCCATGAGATCATCTCTGTGGATGTGGAGGACGCTATCCGTATGAACGCGGACTGCATGGCCGTTCAAACCTTTATCGGCGCAGACGGGCAGTTGTCGAGCATCGACAACCTTTCACGTACAATCAACGCAGGCTTGCGCTATTCCATCCCCACCCTAGGTGTGGTGGCTGTCGGCAAGAACATGGAACGTACCGACCGTTTTTTCAAGCTGGCTACCCGCATTGTATCGGAGATGGGGTGCCAGATCATTAAGACGTATTTTTGCGATAATTTCGAGCAGATCGTAGCGGCGTGTCCGGTGCCCATTGTGGTGGCGGGCGGCAAAAAGCTGCCCGAAAGTGAAGCGTTAACCCTGGCCTACCGCAGCATGCAAGGCGGCGCAAGAGGACTTGATATGGGCCGTAACATCTTT
The DNA here is from genome assembly GCA_009787135.1 of Bacillota bacterium. Classification (GTDB taxonomy): domain Bacteria; phylum Bacillota; class Clostridia; order Christensenellales; family Aristaeellaceae; genus Avichristensenella. Next base: position 16,773 of record WRGP01000230.1, read on the forward strand.
CAAAGCGAGCACAGTGCCCAGATGGTCCAGGCCATCCGCAAGATCGTGCACGAAGGCTTTACAGATAAGGAAGCATGGCAGTTCTTTCAGGAAGCGATCCAGTAAGAGATTGCCGCGACAGACTTATTCATATTATCCTCAAACACGCGGGACAGCGCGTTATCAGACGCGCTTTTTTCCTTTTTGCGCCTCCCACTCGTCTTTGAGGATAGCATAGAACAACTCGTCGCCATATTTTTGATCAGAGCCTTTACTGGCCGGGCGGGCTTCGAGAAACAGCCCTTCGCGGCGCATCCCGATCTTTTCCATCACCCGGTAGGAAGCGTGGTTTTCCGCGTCACAACGCGCAACGATCCGGTGCAGGCATAACGCGTCAAAGCCGAATGTCAGCAGCGCTTTCCCCATTTCGGTTCCATACCCTTGCCTCCAATGGTCACGGTGCAGCATCCAGCCTATTTCGGCCCCGCCGCCAGTCAAGGCAAGGCTGCAGCCGCCAATCAGCGCACCGGTGCTCTTGAGCGTAACGGCATACTGAACATTGTCACATGGCGTTTCTCCTGCCTTTGCAATGGCCATGCTGATAAAAGCGCGCGTCTCCTCTTCGCTGTTTGGGCCAAAGGGCATGTAGCGAACATTCTCCACGCGGCTCGCGTAGCTATGCACGGCGGCGAAGTCGTTTTCCGTATAGGCGCGCAGAACCAGGCGCTCGGTTTCAATGGTGTTCATAGCTATATTGGGTAGATCCCCCTCCCCCATTCTTTTGCTTGCTTAGAAGGGTGTATCTTTATATAAAATATCTTCCCTCATAAAAACCTCCCGGTCCCCTCACGCGTTTCCCTTCCCCATCACCCGCAGCGCTTCCTCTACCACATGCGCCGTCGTAATGCCAAAGTGCGGGAACAACGCCTGAGCCTTGCCGGACGCGCCGAACGTATCAATGCCAATGGCCTTGCCATCCATGCCCACATACCGATACCAAGGCTGTGTCGCCCCGGCTTCCATGGACACGCGGGCGCGCACCGCGGCCGGCAGCACGCTCTCCTTATACTTTTCGGGCTGTTCCTCAAACAGCGCAAAGCATGGCATGGACACAACGCGGCTGTCGATTCCCATATCCCAAAGCGCCTTCTGCGCCTCCATCATCTGCTCCACCTCAGAGCCGCTGGCCATGAGCAGCAGCTCGGGCCGGGCCTTGCTGTCGGAGAGGATGTAGCCGCCACGCAGGGCGTTCTTGCCGCTGTTTTCATACAGCGGCAGATCCTGGCGCGTGCAAACGACGCATGTGGGACGCCCGTCCGTCATGGCGG
>WRGP01000231.1 GCA_009787135.1 Bacillota bacterium
CCCATCGAGTCGCCCGCGCCCGCGATCATTGACCGCCAGCCGGTCCGCACGCCCATGGAAACGGGCCTGATCGCCATTGACGCCACGGTGCCCATTGGCCGCGGCCAGCGGGAACTGATCATCGGCGACCGGCAGACGGGCAAGACGTCCGTGGCGGTAGACGCCATCCTCAACCAAAAGGGCAAGGACATGCTCTGCGTATACGTGGCCATCGGCCAGAAGGTTTCCACCGTGGCGCAGGTCATTGATACGCTGGAAAAAGCGGGCGCGATGGCATACACCTGCGTCGTGTGTTCCACGGCGAGCGACTCCGCGCCCATGCAATACATCGCCCCCTACTGCGGCTGCGCCATTGCGGAGCAGTTCATGTACGCGGGCCGCGACGCGCTCGTTGTGTACGACGACCTGTCCAAGCATGCGGTGGCATACCGCGCGATGTCGCTCCTCCTGCACCGCCCGCCGGGGCGCGAGGCGTACCCGGGCGACGTGTTTTACCTGCATTCGCGCCTGCTCGAGCGGGCCGCGCGCCTCTCTGACCGTTTGGGCGGCGGATCCATGACCGCACTGCCGATCGTGGAGACGCAGATGGGCGATATCTCCGCGTACATTCCCACGAACGTCATCTCCATCACCGACGGCCAGATTTTTCTGGACGCCGAGCTGTTCCGCGCCGGCACGCGCCCCGCGATCAACGTGGGCCTTTCCGTCTCCCGCGTTGGCGGCAGCGCGCAGACAAAGGCCATGCGCAAGGTGTCCGGCCAGCTTCGCCTGGATCTGGCGCAATACCGCGAAATGCTGGTGTTCTCGCAGTTCTCCTCGGATATGGACAGCGCCACGCAGGATATGCTCAGCTACGGCGCGCGGCTGACGGAAATGATGGTGCAGAAGAACAACGCACCGCTTTCCATGCCGGTGCAGGTGGCGTTTTTGTACGCGATGAGCCGCGGGCTGATCCCCCATACCATGGACATGGCGCTGCTCTCCCGCTTTAAGGCGGACTTCCCCGCCCTGCTCGGCGCGCAATATCCCATGCTGATAAACATGCTTCTGAATACCCCCGTGCTGACGGACGAGATAGAGGCGCTGCTGCATGAAGCGGTGAACGCGTGGCTGTCGCATAATACCCTGTAGCGGCGCCTTCGCCCGGGCGCCCCGCATTGCGAAAAAAGAACGCCCGCTGCGCGCGATTGGCATTTCTCGCAAGCTTCGCTACGAAATCAATCGCCAGATGGCATAAGGAGGCGGGTGCATGAGCTCCATTTCCGAGATACGCCACCGGATCAAAGCTGTTGAGGATACGCGCAAGATCACGCGCGCCATGTTCCTAATCGCCTCCGCAAAGATGCAAAAGGCCATGAAAATGCATGAGCGCAACCTGCCATACCTTAGGCGTATCAGCCAAGACATGCGCTATATCATTGAAAATACAGGCGCCAGGGCGCATAGCCCCTATTTCGCGCACAGGCCCCTAAACCGCGCGGTATATCTGGTCATCGCGGGGGATAAGGGCATGTGCGGCGCCTACAATGAAGAGGTGCTGCGCCTGGCGGACGCGACGATACAGGCGGACGGCCGGGAGCGGGTATCCGTGTTCACCATTGGCCTTATGGCATATTCGCATTTTGCCCGTCTCGGCATGGCCCCGGACATACACTACCTGCACGTGGCTCAAAACCCGAATTTGCAGTCCTCGCGCGAGATCACCCTGGAGCTGTGCGATATGTACAATCGCAACCTGTTTGACGACGCGTATATCATCTTTACCAACATGCTGGCCAGCCGGACCCTCCGGCCCGAGGTCATACGCCTGCTTCCGATTCTGGAGGAGGATTTCGCGGATGTGGAACCGCTGCACGGGCGGGCGCTGGAGATGGAGTATGTGCCCTCGGAGGAAGCCGCGCTGGCGGCGCTGGTCCCGCAGCATCTCATCGGGCTGGTGTATTCGGCCTGCGCGCAGGCGTACGCCAGCGAACAAAGCGCCCGCATGATGGCCATGGACGCCTCCACCCGCAACGCGGATGAAATGCTCCTGAAGCTAAACACCGAGCATAACAGGGCGCGCCAGGCGGCCATTACGCAGGAGCTTACGGAAATCATAGCGGGCGCCAATAGCGTCCTATAGGAGGGAAGCAGCCATGCAAGGGAAAGTCATTCGCATCATCGGCCCTGTGCTGGATGTCCGGTTTCCCAATGAACACCTGCCGGCGATCCAGACCCTGCTCTTTGTGGAGGACGGGGACCGCCGCGTGGCCGCGGAGGTTGTGCAGCATCTGCAGGGAAACGCGGTGCGGTGCGTAGCCCTGGAGGCTACGGAGGGCCTGCGCCGTGATCTTTCCGTAACGGACACGGGCGCGCCCGTGATGGTGCCCGTAGGGCCTGAGCTGCTGGGCCGCGCGATCGACGTGCTGGGCCGTCCCATTGACGGCAAACCCGCGCTTGACGGGGCTATGCGCATGCCCATCCATCGCAGGCCGCCCTCGTTCATCCAGCAGCGGCCCGTAACGCAGGTGTTTGAGACGGGCATCAAGGTGATCGACCTGCTGGCGCCCTACGCGCACGGCGGCAAGATCGGCCTGTTTGGCGGCGCGGGCGTGGGCAAGACAGTGCTCATACTCGAGATGATCCACAACATCGCCACGGAGCATGGCGGCTATTCCGTATTTACGGGCGTTGGCGAGCGCAGCCGCGAGGGCAATGACCTGCTGACGGAGATGAACGAATCCGGCGTCATTGAAAAGACGGCGCTGGTATTCGGGCAGATGAACGAACCGCCGGGCGCGCGCATGCGCGTGGCCATGACCGGCCTGACGGTGGCGGAATACTTCCGCGACATCAAGAAGCAAAACGTTCTGCTGTTTATCGACAACATCTTTCGCTATATTCAGGCGGGCAGCGAGGTATCCGCGCTGCTGGGCCGCATGCCGTCCGCCGTGGGCTACCAGCCGACGCTGGCGGGCGAGGTGGGCAGCCTGGAAGAGCGGATCTCCTCCACGCCGGACGGTTCCATTACATCCGTGCAGGCGATCTATGTCCCGGCCGATGATTTAACCGACCCGGCGCCAGCGGCGATTTTCACGCATTTGGACGCGACCACCGTGCTCTCGCGCCAGGTAGCGGAGCTTGGCATCTATCCGGCGGTATCGCCGCTGGATTCCTCCAGCCGTATTCTCGACCCGGCCATCGTGGGGCAGCGGCACTATGACGTGGCGCAGGCCGTGCTGGAGGCTCTGCAGCGCTACCGGGAGCTTCAGGACATTATCGCGATCCTTGGCATGGACGAGCTCAGCGAGGAAGACCGCCGCACGGTGCACCGCGCGCGGCGCATCCAGCGCTTTTTATCGCAGCCCATGCACGTGGCCGAAGTATTTACGGGCGTGCCGGGCAAATACGTTAAGGTCGGCGACACCATCGCCTCGTTTCAGGCGATTCTCGACGGCGAGGTGGACGATTTGCCCGAAGGCGCGTTTTTTATGGCGGGCGGCCTTGCGGATGTAAAGGCGAACGCCTCGAAAATGGTGAACGCGTAATGGCAAATACGTTTAGGCTGCAGATTATCACGCCGGAGCGTGTCTTCTTGGAGGCGGATGCCGAAATGCTCGTGGTAAAAGCGCCCGATGGCGAGATCGGCATCGCGGCCGGGCATACGCCGATGATCATCTCCACACAGGAGGGCGAGGTCCGCATAAAGCTTGGCGGCCAGTGGCGCGAGGCCGCCGCGGCTGACGGTTTTGTGACCGTCACGCCCGATCACGCGCTCTTTCTGGTGCAGACGTGCGAATGGCCGGAGGAAATCGACGAAAACCGTGCCCGCCGTGACGAGGAGCGCGCGCTTGAGGCGCTCCGGCAGCAGGGCAGCATGCATGAGTATATTATGGCAAAGTCAATGCTCTCCCGCGCGATGGTTCGCTTGCGCGTGCTGCGGCACTCGCCCGGGAATGACTGAAGGCAAGCGGGGACGCCGGAAGACTCCGGGATGGAGTATGCGGATGATCGCGGATAAGATCGTGAAATCATGAAATGAAATCGCCCTGTCTCCTTTCATGCAGTTCTTGACATTCCCATATACATCCTTTATGATGGTACTTGGGAAACTATATCCATGCTGCTACGGAGGTGCGATCGATGAAAGTGGACCTTTCATGCCCGATCGAATTATGGGAATACGCCCTGCCATCGAATGATACTTCCGCTTGTACCTTTACGTTTTTTAACTTGACCGAGCGGTTAATTTCATCCATACAAATCACGGTCACCTGTTACGGCGCTAAAGACGACGTGCTTTCCCGCCGCGTGGAGCGGCCAATGGCGCTGGAGGCGAAAGGGCGCAGCCCATTTGTCGTAACATTGGAGATGGAAGGCATGGAGGTTCATTCCATCGACCTTGTGATCGACAAGGCCTGGTATGATGACGGAAGCGAGTGGCGGCGCGCGCAGGAAGCGCGCTTGGTGGACTATGAGCCCAACGAGCTGCCCTTAAGCCGCAAGCTGGAAGAGCTTCGCTATATCGCCGGCCCGGACGCCGTCGGGTATCCAAGCGACCAACGGCATGTATGGATCTGCATATGCGGGCGCGTGAACGCGGCGGAGGAGCGGTATTGCCTTCGGTGCGCGCGGGAAAAAGAGGAGGTATTCGAGCAGTTCTCCTTTGACGCCGTGCAGGAGGTGATCAACCGGCGGGAGCAGGAATTGGCGGACAAGGCAAGGTTGGCGCGGGAAGAAGCGTCCCGGCAGGAGTTCCTCCGCCAAGAGCGGGCAAAGCGTAAAAAGCGCAACCGCCGCATGCGCACAGTCGTCCTGTGCGTAACGCTGGTGGTGATAGCCGTCACCTATCTGTTCCTCGTGCTGGGCCTGCCGGAACTGCGTTACCAAACAGCGCGCACGGCACTTTCCATAGGCGATTATGCTTCCGCCAGAAACGCGTTCGTGGAACTGCTGGATTACCGCGACGCGCCGCAGAAGATCAAGGAATGTGATTTCCTCATCGCGGGCGCGTACGCGCAAAGCCACGAGGAAGAATCGGTCGATACCGCCATTGTCATGCTGCGCGATTTGGGCGCCTACCCGGGCGCGGCGGACATGATTGACGAGGCGACCTATCAAAAAGGCCTTCTGCGGATGGAAAAGAACGATTACGCCGCCGCCTCCGTCATTTTTGAGGGCCTTGCGGGCTACCGCGACAGCTTGGATATGCGCAAGCAGTGCGATTATCAGATGGCCGCGACGCTGATGGCGGCCGGCGATTACGAGGCGGCGGCGGAACGCTTTGCCGCGCTGGGAAATTATAATGATGCCGCCTATCAGGCGAAGGTGTGTGTATACCGTCCCGCGGCGGCGTTGATGGCGGACGGGAAATATGCGGAAGCCGCGGATATGTTCCATACCATTATCGGGCACAGCGACGCCAGCGAACAGTATCTTGAGGCTATTTATATGAGCGCGCTTCAGGCGCAAACTGCCGGCGAATACGAATACGCGGCGGAACGCTTTATGACGCTTGGCAACTATGGCGACGCCAATACGCAAATGAAGCACAGCATTTATCTGGCCGCGAACGCGTCGAGGGATTCAGGCAAATATGAAATGGCAAAAAACTTATACGCGACCATCTTGGACTATGAGGATGCCAAGGAACAGGAGCAAGCCTGTGTGTATTTGCCAGCCGTCGCGTTGATGACAGAGGGCAATTATCTCCAGGCCGCAGCGATGTTTGAGCAGGTGCCAGGCTATTTGGACGCCGAGGCGTTATACAAAAAATGCCTGTATGAATCCGCTATGGCAGCGGTCAAGGAAGAGGACTTTGACGCGGCCATCTCCCTGCTGGATCAGATTCCTGACTATAACGACGCGGAGAAACAACGCAACGAGGCGAAGTATCTGCGCGCGCTTGGGCTGGAAGCGGCGGGCGAATTTGACGCCGCCATAGAAGCTTTCGCCGATTTGGACGGCTATTCCGAAGCGGCGGAACACCTTCTTTCCACCCAATATGCCAAGGCGGAGAAGCTGTTCGAATCGGAGGAATTTGCACTGGCCGCCGAAGTATTTACCGCGCTTGAAAACTATAAAGACGCTCAAACGCGCGTAAAGGATTGCGCCTATGAGCAAGCGCTTCTTTTGCAAAACGCGGACGATCTGCAAGGCGCCTATGACGCTTTGGCGGCCATAGCCGATTATCCGAAGGCCAAGACGACCGCGCAGGAAATCATCTATACAATAGGCGAGATGCAATTTGAAAATGGCAACATGGGAAAGGCCGCCCAGGCCTTCTTGCTGGCCGGCAAATATCAAGACGCGGCTGAGCGCAGGAAGGAAGCCATTTATTTGGAAGCGCTCAAAATGAAGAAGGATAAGATGTATCAAATTGCGGGTGAGCTGTTCAACAGCGTTCTGAATTATAAAGACGCGAAAGAGTTGCGCGACGAGACATATGATCTATGGCTGTCAGATTTCCTTACAAACATACGCATACTATATAATGAAAGGTATTACGAAACGCTGTTGCAGCTCTATGGCACAATGGACGTGGACGCGCTGCCAAAGCCTTATGAGGAATTGCGTACCATCTACTATGAATCGAACATTACCATGGCGCGCTGGCTCATCTACAATGACCAGGCATTGGAAGCGTATCGCTACCTGATTGCCTGCAACGGATACAAAAATTCCGCGACGCTGCTGGAAAAAAATATTTATAAGCTCTTGGGCACATGGGAGACGGAGGACGGTGTGCAGTTTGCCTTCTTCCTCAACGGAACCTGTAATCTGGGTGGAGAAGAATACGTCTTTAACATGAAGGAAGCGTACGGTATTCTCATTGGCAAAACAAAGGATGAACTAAAACGCGCGTATAGCTTTTCAAGCTATTCAGAAAAGCAAAACAGCTTGATCCTAACGGAGGACGCGACAGGTGAAAGACTTCACTTTACGCGCATCAAGCAAGCGGAGGTCAGCCCCGCCCCGGAATCTTTGGAAAGCGGACCATCCGAGGCGGAAATGGATCTGGCAAAGGATTTAGAGGATGTGGATGTTCAGGCGCTGCCATGGAGCCGGGCGGAACCGAAGGCGCCGAAGAAGTCGGAGGAGCCGAAGGAGGAGCCGAAGGAACCGAAGAAAACAGCAGCGCCCCCCGCAGAGGAGGGCGCAGCGAAGGAAACGAAAGAAAACTTATAGCAAGTGCGCGCATTCCTTGGCGAAACTGATGCATACAGCATCCCCAACCGCGAATATCTTCTTGTTCACCGGACAATTGTCCGTTATCTTCACCAAAGTATCGCCCACGCGCACATGATAATTTTGGTAGCTGCCCATAAAGCAGCTTAGCTCTACCTTGCAAGGCAGCTGGCCCTGCTCCGCGATCTGGATGGCCTCGGGGCGCAGCACAATGGTGCACGCTTCGCCCGCTTTTCGCGGCGTCCGCGTATCCACGGCGACCGTGCGGCCGTTCACCAAAACGGAACAGACACCTTCCTCTACGCTTTGGCATATGCCGCCCAAAAAATTGACCTCGCCGATAAAATCAGCCACAAACTCACTGCTTGGCTGATAGTATATATTCATGGGCGAGCCCATTTGCGCGATTTCGCCCCCGTTCATGATAATGATCTGATCGCTGATGGACATGGCTTCGCTTTGGTCATGCGTGACGTAAACAGCCGTGATAGTAAGCTTCTGCTGAATCCGCCGGATCTCGGTCCGCATGCTCACGCGCAGCTTCGCGTCGAGGTTGGAGAGGGGTTCGTCAAACAAAAGCACGCCCGGCTCCACCACCAGCGCGCGCGCCAAGGCCACGCGTTGCTGTTGCCCGCCCGACAGCTGATTGGTCATGCGCTCTTCCATGCCCGCCATTTCGACCAGGTCCAAAATCGCGGCCACGCGTTCTTTGATCTCCTGTTTGGGCCGCTTGCGCAATTTGAGGCCATAGGCCACATTGTCAAACACGTTATAGTGCGGAAAGAGCGCGTAGCTTTGAAACACCATTGCCGTATCGCGCTTGTTGGGTGTCAGCTCGTTGATGGGTTCTTCCCCCAAATAGATCTCCCCTTCGTCCGGGCTTTCAAAGCCCGCGATCATGCGAAGGGTGGTGGTTTTCCCACAGCCGCTGGGGCCCAAAAGCGTTACAAAGCTTCCGGGAGCAATATCCAGCGAAACATCGCGCACAGCGTAAAACTTTTTTTCTGTCTGGGGATCGACATACACCTTTGAGATATGCTCCAAACGAACGCCTTTGCTCCGAGCCATGATTAGCCGCCTCCCTTTGCACTTTTGCTGATCCCAAAGCGTTTGATACATAGGTTCATGAACGAAATGGACGCGTATACAATGGCAATGAGCATGGTGGCATAGGCGCACGCGACGCCGTTTTTCCCTTTTTCCGCGAACTCATTAATCTGCGTGGTGATCAGCAAAAATTGCGGCGTCACCAGCAGGATGATGGCGCTGATCGCCGTAATGGAACGCACGAAAGTAGTCACCAGGCCGCTGAAAAAGCTATCTTTGATAAGCGGCAGCGTAACGGACAGGAAAACCTTGCCGCTGTTCGCGCCCAGATCGTATGCGCTCTCCTCAATGGACGAATCGATTTGACGCAGGGCGGAAATACCGCTCCGCGTACCGATTGGAAGGCTGCGCACAACGAACACGATGATTAGAATGGCGGCCGAACCATACAACCCCTGCAAAAAGCCTGTTCCCAAAATCCCGCTGGAAAAGCCGCGAATATACCCAATGCCCAACACGGTGCCGGGCACGGCCATGGCCAGCATACTCACAAACTCAATAAACGCCTTGGCGCGGAAGCGCTTCTTTACGACAAAATAGCTAATGATCATCGAAAGCAGCGCGGTGATGGGAGAGGCGATCAGGCTTAGCACAAACGAATCGCGAAACGCCTTAAACCCACTGTATTTGAACATGTACTCAAAATGCTTGAGCGTGAGCGAATAGTCGCGTCCCCACAGGTTAAACAGCGCGCCAAAGGGGATGCTGATATACATGAGAATGACGAATAAGGAAACCATCGAACAAAAGAGGATAAGCGGAACGGTGACGCTCTTGTCCGCAATGGCCACGCGCGGCCGGGAGGCTTTGCCGGAAAGCGTCGCCACGGTCCGCACTTCCAAATAGTACTTCTGGACGAGAAAGAGCACGAGCGTTAAGCATAACAGCACGACCGCCATGCCCGCCGCGCCTACCTTGTCATATGCGCCCGTGACCTGCAGATAAATGGTGGTGGCCAGCGTATCATAGCTCCCGCCGATCAGCATGGGGTTGGCAAAATCAGCCACGGATTCGATGAAGGTTACCAGAAACGCGTTGCCAAGGCCCGGCAAAAGCAAAGGAAGCGTAACGGTGGTAAAAACCTTAAAGCGGCTGGCCCCCATGTTGCGGCTGGCTTCCTCCAGCGAAGGATCAATATTTTTCAAAAGACCCTTAAGCATCAAATAGCATACGGGAAAAAACGTGAGCGTTTGCACGATGGCGATGCCATGCAATCCATAAATATTCGAGTCATAAATCTGAAGCAGGGTGCGCGTGATCAGACCGGTCCGCCCGAACAGGAGCATCATGCTCAGCGAAAGCACAAACGGCGGGGATACCACCGGCAGCATGGAAACTACGCCAAAGAGCCTTCTGACAGGCTTACTCTTTATTTCAACATAGCAATCCACATAGGCGAACAAAAGACCCAGCAGGGTAGAGCCAAAGCCCGTGATAAGGCCCAGCCACAGCGTGTTGGAAAACGCCGAGCGAAAGCGCTTTAGATCCAGAATACGCCTGAAAACCGAAAGCGTAAGCCCGGCATCCGCGCTATATACGCTGTCAACGAGCAATGTGGCGAGCGGATAGAGGATAAACAGAACCAGAAAGAGGAGGACGACGATGACGGTGGGCATCACAAAAGGATCGCCCCACAGCTTTTTGCGGTTCAGCCGCGCGCTTTGCGCCCTGATCAAGACACCTTCCCCCTTTGCCTATATAGTGTAGGGCTAAATATAGATACGAGAGGAGGACCTCCCTTATCTTCACCCCGAATGAACCGAGATTCGGTTCATTCGGGGTACTCCTATTCATTTAGGCTATTCTTCAAAGCGGTTATCCGCCGCGGCGCCCAAGGCGGCGAAGTAATCTTCCACATACTTTGTGGTGTTTTCCTTGGCGTCCTTAAAGTCGTAATCGATCACGTTCTCGGGATCAAGACCGAAGGCGATCGCTTCCTCGGGCTGCTCGCCATTGTCAATGACCAGGAACTGATAGCTCTCGTTGGCCTTGGCGAGGTTCACGCACTCGGGGCTTAAGGCGTACTCAATCCACAGCCGCGCGGCGTTTGGATGCTTCACCCCTTTGAAAATAGCGGTCGCGCCGATTTCAAAGCTGGTGCCATCCTCTGGGATGATGAGGGCGATGTTATCGTACCCATCCAAGATCTGGGTGATGCCGTCATGCAGGAAGCCAATGGCGATCACGCACTCGCCAACGCCTACCTTCTTGCTGGGGCCGCTGCCGCTTTTCGTATACTGCGCGACGTTTTTGTCCAATTCGACAAAATACCGCATGGCCTCGTCATGCCCTTTCATCTGCACGATTGTGTTGATGACGAGCTTGGCGGTTCCGGCGGTGTTCGCGTTGCTAAGCCAGATCAGCCCTTTGTACGCGGGGTTGAGCAGATCATCCCATGTCTTTGGCGCTTCCAGCTGCATTCTCGCGAGCTCCTCGGTGTTTACCATAAAGCCGAGGATGCCTTTATAGATGCCGTACCAGTAACCGTTCGCGTCTCGATACATATTATCCACGAGATGGACGGCGTTTTGCGCCTCGTAGGCTTCCAGCAGGCCCTTGCGGGCGGTCTCGTTATAAGGATCGGTCGTGCCGCCAAACCATACGTCCGCGGAGGGGTTGCCGTTTTCTTCTTCGATTTTAGCGGCGACCTCGCCTGTGGACAGGCGCTGGCGGTTGACCTTGATGCCGTAGAGCTGCTCAAAATGGTCGCACGCGGCGTTGAGGTACGCCTCCTCACAGCTTCCGTATACGGTCAATTCCCCTTCCGCCTTCGCGGCCTCAATCAGCGCGGGATCGATTCCTTCCGCGGCCGCAAAGCCACCGCTTACACCAAGCGCAACGAGCGATGCCAACAGGATTGCCAGGAGTTTTTTCATGTGGTTTCACACCCTTCCTTGTCACAAATTGTTGAAAAAACCGTTTGCATGGATAGCATATCATTGTCGGACAAAACTGTCAATGATTCCATACCGATTTTATATAGATTTAATAATTGTTGACAATATATTTTTTTATATGGTATTCTTTTCATATTCTGTTTTTATGCGGCGTATAAAATGACGCGGCACAAAAACGCGCATCAGGATGAAAAGGGAGGTTTTACGAATGGGCAGGCGTATCAATGTAAACCAAGGCCTTATTTTGCTGCTGGCCGCTTTGCTGGTGTTTGGGGCCCCAGCGGCTATGGCGCAGGCCGGTCAGGCCATGCCGGCGATCGATTTTGAGGATGGCACCCCGCAGGGTTTCGCGGGGCGCGGCGGCGCGGAGGTGCTGGAGGTGAGCGGCGACAGGGCGCATAGCGGCGGTTATTCGCTCAAGACCTCCGGACGCCAGCAGGGCTGGAACGGCCCTTCGCTGAATGTAACGGAATACATAACGGAAGGCCTTGAATATCAGATGACCGTCTGGGTTCATGCCGATACGCCGGACTCATCAAACTTCAAACTGTCCACGCAGATCGGGCAGGGCGACGCCGCCAGCTATGTCAATGTGGCTGCCAAGGTGATACGTGTTTCCGACGGCTGGGTGCAAATGAGCGGCAAGCACCGCTACGCCAACACTCCAAGCGGTTATGTCACGGTGTATGTCGAGAATGACGATCCGGCAGCGTCCTTCTATATTGATGATTTGGAAGTGGTCGAAGTGTCCGGCGGAGGGGTGCGGTTTGACGCCGCGCTATTGGGTTTGAAAGACAAATACGAGGGCAAGTTCCTCATCGGCAATGTCATTTCACCCGCGGATACGCGGGGCGTGCGGTTTGACATGTTAGGCCATCACTTCAACGTTCTGACGGCGGAAAACGCCATGAAGCCGGAGAACATGCAGCCGGCCAAGGGCAATTTTACGTTCGGCGCGGCTGACGCGATGCTTGAAACCGCCCTCGCCGCGGGTTTTAAAATCCATGGGCACACGCTGGCATGGCATCAGCAATCGCCGGCATGGCTCAACCAAGATGATAGCGGCAACCCCCTTCCCCGCGCGGAAGCCGAGCAAAATTTGACCGGCCACGTGCAGGGCGTAGCCGGTCATTACAGGGGCAAGCTTCTCTCCTGGGATGTGCTGAACGAGGCTATGAGCGATAACCCTTCCACGCCTGACGATTGGCGCGCCTCCCTGCGCGTCACGCCATGGTACGAGGCGTTTGCCAACGGCGCGTTGGAGGGTCAGAGCGGCGCGGACTATATCAACCTATTGTTCCGCGAGGCGCGCAAGGCTGATCCCGACGCGCTGCTGTACTATAACGACTATAATCTGGACAACCAAAACAAAGCGACAGCCGTGGCCAACATGGTCAAGGAGCTCAACGACGCCTATATCGCCGAGGGCAACACGCGCCCGCTCATCGACGGCATTGGCATGCAGGGCCATTACAGCGTTGATACGGATATGGAAAGCGTCGAAAATTCCATGAAGCGCTTTATCGATCTGGGCGTGGAAATCAGCCTTACGGAGCTTGATATAACGGTGCCCGGCGCGGACGCTTCAAAGGGGCTGACAGAGGACGCTGAAATGCGGCAGGCATGCAAATACGCCGAGCTGTTCGTGCTGTGCAAAAAGTATGCCGACCATATCGCGCGCGTCACCTTCTGGGGTCTTGACGATGGGTCGAGCTGGCGCGCGAGCCAGTTTCCGCTGCTGTTTAACGCTGACCTGAGCGCCAAGCAGGCCTATACCGCCTTGATGGACCCTGAGCGCTATCTCATCCGGAACAAACCGAAAAACCCCGCCCTCACGGGCATGGCCATGCGCGGCACGCCGGTGATCGACGGCGTGATCGACGATGTTTGGGAGGCGGCGGAGGCGCTGCCAATCGCGCGGATGCTGCAGGCGTGGGAGACCGCCTCCGGCTGCGCCAAGGTGCTGTGGGACGACGACAACCTGTATGTGTTGTTTGAGGTCCATGACACGGTGCTCGACGCTTCCAGCTCCACCGTGCACGAGCAGGACTCCGTGGAAGCATTCCTGGATGAGAGCAATTGCAAGCAGGGCGGCTACGAAACTGCCGAGGATGGCCAATACCGCGTATCGTATGAAAACAGCCAATCCTTTGGCAGCCAGGGTAAAATTGAAGGCTTTGCCTCAGCGGTGACCGTGAACGGCACAAACTATACCGTAGAAATGAAGATTCCATTCCGGCTGGTCAAACCCGAGGCCGGCATGATAATCGGCTTTGAGGCGCAGATCAACGACGGCGAGGGCGGCGGGCGCGTAGGCATCGCCAAGTGGTGCGACGCGACCGACAACTCGTGGCAGAATACGAAAGGTTGGGGCACGGTAACGCTGCATACGGTTTCGCGTTGAAGATAACGAACAGCGCGCGATGGATTTTCGTCCGGCGCTACGCCAAGGGAAGGGAAGGAAGCGCAGCCGCGCTGCGCTGACCGGACGAGGCAAAGCGCCCGGCGAAAATCCATCGCGCGTCATCCTCTATGCCCATTCCCTGGCAATCTCCGCGAACTTGTCTGATACCTTGCTGAAGACATCGATAAGCTGCGGATCAAAATGATTGCCTCGGCCGTCGATTATGATTTCTTCAGCCTCAGGGTATGAAAGCGCTTTCTTGTAAGGGCGGGCGGAAATCAGCGCGTCGTATACATCCGCAATCGCCATCAGCCGGCCTTCCAGAGGAATTTCGATCCCTGCCAGGCCGTTCGGATACCCTTTGCCATCCCATCTTTCATGATGCGTGCCCGCAAAAACTTTCGCATGCCGAAAAAAGCTGTGATCCTCCGTGGCTTGTTCCATCCGGGTTATAGCGGCCACGCCAATTTTTACATGCGTCTTGATGATTTCAAATTCTTCGTCCGTAAGCTTGCCCGGCTTGTTCAAAATCGCGTCGCTGATACCGATTTTGCCCACATCGTGCAGCTGCGCCGACGGCAGTGCAAAGTCCATATTCCAAGAAGAAATCTTGTCGCCATACACGCCTTTCTCAAGGAGCTTCTCAATGAGGCAGGACAGGTATTTTTGCGTCCTTGACACATGCCCGCCGGTTACGCCATCGCGGCACTCCACCAAATCCGCCACAATGCTTAACACCGCGTTTTGTATTTTCCAAAGCTTATCTGTCTTGGCGATCACTATCTTATTCATGGATGTGTTTAAGGCTTTGAGCTCCTGTCTGATATTGATTAGGGACAGATGGGTTTCGACCCGCCGTAGCAGAAGCTCGTTCACAAACGGCTTAAAAATATAGTCCAAAGCGCCTTGGTTTAGCCCCTCCATCTCGCTTTTCGCGTCCCTCTCGGCACTTACAAAGATGAAAGGCACCTCTTTGAACTCGTCGCTTCCCTTCAAAACCAGCGCGGTCTCATATCCGTTCATCTCCGGCATTTCCACATCCAGCAGGATTAAGTCCGGCATAACTTTCTCCATCAGAACAAACATCTTTGCCGCCGAAGAAGCGGTATATACTTCATAGCGGGGGCGCAGAATGTTTTTGTATATGGTCAGGATGACCGCATTGTCATCCACCGCAATGATTTTTTTCTGTTTCATTATCATGGCAAAGCTATTATCCTCCTCTCTGTTGTTCCTTGCCGCCTGACCTGTTCAGCCAATTTCTACATTCCTTCACAATACTGTCCGCCTCCTTCAGGAACGCGGCGTTCCCCGCCAGAACCCCGTCCGCATCACCGGCTTTGGCCATGCTCTCAAGCACGGCTGCCTTTTCCCCTATCCCCTCCGCGCCGATGCTCGCGCTGGCGCCTTTGAAGCTGTGCATGTGAATGGCATAATCTTTCAAGGTATCCTCTGTGACACCGCGCAACGTGTCAAGCAGAGTAGGCGCGCTTTCGACATAGGAGCGCAGAACAGACCGATAAAGCCCTTCTTCCCAGCCCAATAGCGCAAGCCCCTGCCGGGTATCCACACCGGGTATTTCGAACAGCTTTTCTTCCAATATCGCCCTGTCTTCCGCTATCGTTTTATCTTCCAATGCCGGAGGTTCCGCTGTAAGTCTTGCCCAGGCGCGGTTTACTTTTTCACTCACTTTTTCATGCCAATTCGCGTTCCTTGCCCCCTTACGGAATAAAATCAGCGCACAAAACAAAAGGGCGGCAAGCGCCGTACCCAGGAGCAGCGTCAATGTTTTCATGCCAATTTTCCCCTTCCCCTTTATTCGTTAACCCTTTTTGCATCTACTAAACACTATATGCACTAAACGCTGTTTATGTAACTGAATTTACTCTTTGTCGCAAAAATTGCGTAAAAACATAGAATGATAATGACAAAAACTATATGCGCGCAATGAAGGCACAGCGCGGCGGAATGCGCCGATCCCTCTCGCGCACAGTAAGGGAGATGGGCCTATGGCTGAAAAAGCGAAAAGAATATCAAACACAAAACGCTTTTCCGCACGGGAAACGCGCAGAGTGTATCCCCTATCATGGAACCTGCTGATCGTCGTGCTGGCCTTCGCGCTTATGGTCGTTTCAAGCATTCTTTTTGTCAATTCCATGCTAAAAAATCATTTGAATAGAGAAGAGACCAGTATGCTCGAACAAACGGAATTGGAAATCAAGTCCATGTTTGTCGAACCGCAGACAACGCTGAACATCATCGCGGAGACGATACGGACTATGATTTTGCGCGGCGCCGGCGAGGATGATGTATTGGAATATTTAAAAGCCATGTCGCAAAAACTTCAAACCCAAACGCAAGGCATTGCTTCCGGCCCTGTTTATGGCTATTTTGAAGCGTTTGGGAATACTTTTTTGCACGGGGAGGAGTTGGCGCCCCAGGCCGGCTATAAGCCCACAAAACGCCTCTGGTATGACGTAACCACATCGGCAACACCAACCTTTTCCCCGCTATATACGGATATGCGTGCAGGGTTGAGCGCCATGGCCTGCGCGCTTCGCATTTTTGACGACAACGGCCTTCCTTTGGGCACCGTATATATGGATATCTGCATTGACCAAATCAAAGAAAGCGTCCGCAACATGCGTCTTTCCCCAAATGGATGTGGATTTTTGCTGAACGAAAATTTAGAAGTCATTGCCTCCACCCATGCCAATTTTACAGGCATGCCTATGCATGCGATCAGCGGCGGGCTTGCGGCGCTTGAAGCTTGTATGAAAAAAGGAGCTGATTTTTATGAAACCGAAGGAATAAATTACGCTGGGGAATCGTCCGTCTACTTTAGCATACGGATGGAATATGGCTGGTATTTAATCCTTATGACGCCCAAAAATGAGTATTATAAAGAGCTGAGCGATATGGAGCGGGTTCTAGGCGCTCTGGGGACCATTCTGGCAATCGTCCTGTGCGTTATTCTGGCGGGCATTGACGCGGCGAAGGAACATGCGGACGAGTTGAAGCGGAAAGCGGACCAGGCCAACCGGCAAAAAAGCGATTTCTTAGCCACCATGAGCCACGAAATACGCTCGCCCATGAACGTAATTTTAGGCATTGCCGAGATGGAGATGGAAAGCAACGCGATCACCCAAGAGGTCAAGGAATCCTTTGGCAAGATTTACAATTCAGGCAATACACTGATCCATATCATCAATGACCTCCTTGACCTATCCAAGATAGAAGCTAACAAGTTTGAATTGATGCCCGCAAAATACGAGGTGGCGAGCTTGATTAACGATACCGTATATCTGAACATGCTCAGATTTGAGAGCAAGCCGATTGCGTTTACGCTTCATGTAGATGAGAATGTTCCGGCGAATGTCACCGGCGATGAGCTTCGCATCAAACAGATTTTGAACAATATCCTATCCAACGCGTTCAAGTATACGGAGCGCGGTGAAATTGAGCTGACGGTCACCGCTGAGACCCCGGCACAGGAAGAAGACGGCAATGTGATTCTTGTTTTTCGCGTCAGGGACACCGGGCAGGGGATGACGGAGGAACAGGTAAGCCGGCTATTTGACAAGTATGCCCGCTTTAACTTGAAAGTCAACCGTGTCGTCGAAGGCGCGGGGCTTGGCATGTACATTACGCGCAATTTGGTGCGCCTCATGAACGGCCAGATTCTTGTGGAAAGCAAACCAAATAAAGGCTCAACCTTTACCGTTCGCCTGCCGCAGAAAAATGCCAGCGCCAATGTATTCGGGAAAGAATTGGCGGAGAACATGCGGCAACTGCGCTTCACCAGCGGCGCGCAGGTGAGAAAGGCGCAAATCGTGCGCACGCCCATGCCCTATGGCAGCGTTCTGGTCGTAGACGATACCACAGCGAACCTGGATGTCGCAAAGCTGCTGCTCTCGCCGTATGGTTTGCATATTGACATTGCCAATAGCGGGTTTGAGGCGATCGATAAGGTGAAGAAAGGCAAAAGATATGATATCGTGTTCATGGATCATATGATGCCGAAAATGGACGGCATTGAGGCGACGAAATATATGCGGGAAATTGGCTATACGGATCCGATTGTCGCGCTGACGGCAAACGCCCTGGTCGGTCAGGCGGAAATATTTTTGAAAAATGGCTTTGACGCGTTCATTTCCAAGCCGATCGACATACGCCATCTGAATGCTGTGCTCAATAAGATGGTGCGTGATAAGCATTTTCCCAAAGACGGAAATCAACAATTGTAGCTCTCGGAGCAAATTTCTCCGAGAGCTACATCTTCAAAGAATCTTGATGTTACGCGGTTTTCAACGCTTCCTCAACCGCCACGGCACACGCCACGGTCGCCCCGACCATGGGGTTGTTGCCCATGCCGATGAGCCCCATCATCTCCACATGCGCGGGCACGGACGACGATCCCGCGAACTGCGCGTCGGAGTGCATACGGCCCATGGTATCGGTCATGCCATAGGAAGCGGGGCCGGCGGCCATGTTGTCCGGGTGCAGGGTGCG
>WRGP01000232.1 GCA_009787135.1 Bacillota bacterium
CACGCTCGCCGCGTTGATTATGCCGTTCTTGCTGTTGATAGAACACCTTTCCCCCGCAAGCGCCTGGGCATGGCCCGTTGGATTTCCCATCGCCGCGGGTTCGGTGATTGCCCTGCTGCTAGCGGTATTGCTATTTCGCTATACACATATCAACCGCTGGTTTTGCGCGGGCATTGTCGCGCTCACGGCCCTGCCCATCAACCTGATCACAAACCGCGCCATAGCCTTGTACCTGCATACAAGCACAAGTGCATGGCAGACATTGGCAAATACAATAGGCCCCGTTGCGCTCAGCGGCGCGCTGTTTTATATCGGCGTATGCGCAAAGCGATCAAAAGGAACCGTATGATTCCTCCGGTCCCTTCATGCGTTTGCCGCGGCTCCCTACAGCGACAACCCTCCAAGCCACTCCCCCACCTCTCCTCCTGTCCGCTCCCGCATGGCCCGCGCGTCAAGCGGGCAGCCCCGCAAAGCCTTTTCCAGCCGCTCGGCCAACTCCGCGTCCATCGCGTCGGTGAAAACCTTGCACCGCACGATATGCCCCTGCGACAGCGTGAGCAAGAGCTCCACGCCGCCCCAGTCAAACCGCCGCGCAAACGACGCGTCAAAGGCAGGGGTTACCCCATAATTCCATGCCCAGGACGCGTTGCGCCCGGCCAATGCCTCATACCCCGGCAAGGCAAGGCTATCCGCGTCCTCCAGCGGGGCAGGGCCATACGCCGCCTCAAAGGCGTCCCGCACGGCCCGCGCCAGCGTTTCAACGGTCACTTCGCCCAGGCCGGAAAGGTTTACCACCCGCGACGGCACGGACTTCACCCCCCTCGCCGCGAGTTTCTCCTCAGATACCGCAAGATAGCGCGCCATACGCTCCGGATCGACCTTTACCATCAGCGTGCCATGGTGGAGCGCGCCGTCCCGCGTGAAGCGGAAGGCGTTGCCCGAAAATTTGCGGCCCTCGGCCAACAGGTCGTTGCGGCCCGAAAATGAGCAGTCGATGCCAAACGACCGCACGGCTTCCAAGATGACAGAAAGCTGCCGCGTGAGGTCATATTTTTCACGCGGCACGATAAAACTGAAATTGAGGTTGCCCAGGTCGTGAAACACGGCGCCGCCGCCTGTCGTGCGGCGGGCAAGCGTCCCGCCCTCCGCCGCAAGCAGAGATGTGCGGCACTCGCGCCACGCGTTCTGGTTGCGGCCGATGATCACGGCGGACGCGTTCTGCCAAAGATACAAAATCGCCTCATCCCGGCCGCCGCACAGCAACGCCTCCTCACGCGCCAAGTTGCGGTGCGGGTTCACGTCCCGCGAGCGAAGCGCCCTTGCCCGCATCAGGCGATGCGCACGAGCATCGTGTTTTGCTCGTCCATCTCCACCTTGCAAAGCCCGTTCTTTTCCAGAATCTTCAGCAGGTCGGAAAATCGCTTCAGGCCCAGCGCCCGCTCCGCGAAGTTTGGGTATTCCGCCTGAATGTCCCCTTTGAGGATGGAGGGATTGATTACGTCAAAGCCGTTTTCCTTATAGGCTTTCAACTGGCCGCCAAAGATCGCGATGTAGTTGTCCTTGGTAATCTCCGCCTTCTTGTCCTCATCGCGCCTGAGGCTTAGGATCACGTTGTAGTTGTCATTGGTGACGCGGATGGTGCCAAACTTCTGGGCGACGTGCGTGAGCAGCTTCCCAAACGTCGTAAAGCCAAACGCCTTTTCATTAAAATCGGGCCGAAGGCGCAGCAGCGTGGATTTGACCTCCGAGGCGTACATCTCGTCCTCCTCCGCCTCCTCCAAAATGGTTTCCACGAGCTTCGCCAGGTCGTTGTCGTTGAGCGGCTCCTCGCTTGAGCGCTTGGGCTCCTTCTTTTTATTGCTGGATACGTTTTCCAGAAACATAAACTCGTTGCACGCGCTGATAAAGATGTTCGAGGCCACCTCGCTGCGCGATATGCCCAGCACAAACTTGCCCATGGCCTTAAGCTTGCCGACCAGCGGCGTATAGTCGCTGTCCCCGGACACGATGCAGAAGCTGTCGATCAGCTCGTTCGTATAGGCCACCTCCAGCGCGTCGATGACGAGCTGGATATCCAGGTTGTTCTTCTGATGGTGCCCAAAGCGCAGGGATGGCACCACGTTGAAGGTATTGGACAACAGCAGCTCCTTGAGCGAGCCGTAGCGGTCGGTATAGCCATACACCCTGCCCAACAGGATGTCCCCGCGAATTTTCACGCGCTCAATGATATAGTTGAGCATTTCGGCCTTTGCGCCGCAGTTTTCCAGGTCCACAAAGATCGCGTAGTGCGCTGTGCTCATCGTATTCGCTCCTTACCGTGGATTGACAAAATCTTTCATGCCCGCCGAACGGCTGAGGATGCTTTTCAGGATCCTGCTATACACGTCCTCTTCCCGCGCGAACACGGGGCGGTAATCCGTGCTGCCGCCGCCCTTGCCCGTCAGGCGCATCGGGATAATCTTCAGCTCCGGCCCCCGCACCTCGCCGTTTTCATACACGGTGAAGGTGAGCTGCGCGATATACGTATCGCGGGGATTCGGATCCATATTGCCGCCAAAGACGAGATTGCCCAGGCTATAGAGGATGTACCTGCCCTGATAGCGCTCAATTCCCTGAATGACATGCGGGTGGTGGCCCACAACCACATCCGCGCCCGCCGCGACGGCCGAACGGCCCAAGTTCCGCTGCTCCTTTGTAAAGTCAAGGCTATACTCATTCCCCCAATGAAACGACGCGATGATGATCTGACAGCCCTGCTCCCGCAGCGCCTTCACATCCTTGCTGATGTCCCGCTTGCCGCTTTTATAGGGAAACGTGTTGCCAATGAGCCCGATTTTCACCCCGCGCGCCTCGTAGACGACGGGCGTTTTCTGCTCGGCATAGGCGATGCCGCAGGCGGCCAGCGCGGCCCGGGTGTCCTCGCGGCCCTGCTCGCCATAGTCGCCGGAATGGTTATTGGCCAGATTGACCGCTTCCACGGAGCCAAGCTTCAAGATCTGCGCGTATTCCGCGGGGCCCTTGAAGTTGAACTTCTTATCCACCTTGTTATTGCCGTCGGTCAAAACGCCCTCAAAGTTTACCAGCGTCAGATCGTCCTGGCCAAATACCTCCAGCAGCTCGGAAAACGGCCAGGAGAAACCCTTTTCCTTGATAACGCTGGAAAAGCCGCCGGGTTGGGACCGCTGGTAATCGGTGCAGCCGATCGTGCAATCGCCGCCCACCGTGACGACGATGGTACGGGGCCATGAATCCTCCCCCGCCGGTTTGGCGGGCACGGCTGTTTGCGCCTCCGGCGCGGGCTCCGCCGCCGGCGCGTAGGGGCTGTCCGCAAAAACGATCCCCTCGTTCTCCGCGGCCCCCGCGCCGGCCGCAAGCGTGAACAGCGCCGATACCATAACAATGAAACAAATAAACTTCTTCATTTTAATAAGGCTCCCATTCGGTAGGATATGCCCCCACAGCATACGGCAGCTTCTTCCCATTGGCAAGCATGGCCGAAATCACGCGCTGGCTCCCCGCACCGCCGGGCGCAAAGGGCGTCGGCGCCAGGTCATTCACGCCCGTCTTCAAATCCCGCTCCGCCGTCACGGACGAAATGCTGCACGGGATGATCCGGAACGCGCCGGGCATCACGGCGCTTGGCGTCACCACAAATTTCTGCTGGAAGATGAACGTGTCCATATCTCTGGGCCCTGTATTGCCCGAGAAGCTGAAATTTCCCAGGGAATATACGATGTACCGCCCGTTATACAATTCAATCGGGTTATGGCGGTGGCTATGGTGGCCCAGCACCAGGTCCGCGCCCGCGTCAATGGTCGCGCGCCCCAGCGCCTGCTGGCGGTCATGCGGGGCATAGTCCCTCTCTTCACCCCAATGGTAGGAGACAACGACGATCATACACCCCTGCGCCCTGGCCGCCGCGATATCACGCGGCACCTGCTCATGCAACCGTTCATAGGCGTCGCCAAACGTCTGGTACGCCAGCATGCCGATCTTCACGCCCTTTGTCTCGTATACGCCCAAATGCCCGTCCGCCGCGTACACGATGCCCTCGCTCTCAAACGCGCGGAGGGTGTCCTCATACCCCTGCTGCCTGAAATCCATGACATGGTTGTTTTCAAACGCCACGGCCTCAATGGACCCCAGCGGCAAAATCTTCACATGCTCCGGCGGCGCGCGAAAACAATACTCGTTGTTTTTATGGTCCGTGGCATTGGTCAGCGTGCCCTCAAAGTTGACGATGGTCAGATCGTCCTGGCCGAAGATGCTCAGCACATTGGCAAAGAAGTAGGAAAGATCCCCGCCCTTCTCCTCCAGCGCCCTGGTATACATATTGGACCTTGGGTTGCCCCGCATGTTGCCGCCTAGCGTCACATCTCCGGCGGCGGAGATGGAGATCTCCACCCGTTCAGAATACTGTTCCGCCTCAGGCGGCGTCTCCGCGGGAAGACGCGCTTCCCCGGGCGTGTAGCTCGAGTCCGCGAAAATAAACTCCGCCAGCGCGGCGCCCGCCAGCGCCACCATCAGCAGGCTTACAAAGATCGCAAGGGATCGGCGCATTCAAAAATCCTCCGTTGTCAGAATAGAGATAGTATACCATTTTTTTCGTATAGAGGCAAATGAAACGTTACCGCCGTGAGGCGGCAAAAAAGGATTGTTTAAGGGGCCTGTCCCTTAGGCGGGGCGCCCGGAGGGCAGAGCCCTCCCTCTCCCCCCCGTCCCGCATCAAAACAACGGCGCCTGAGACCGCCTGCGGAGTGCCTGGGCCGCCTGGGCCGCGTTCATGCCCCGCACATTCAGCAAGAACGCCCCGCCGGCCGCCGGCCTCGTCCGAATGGCGCGCTCCGGCGCGGACGTAAAGAGCACCGCGTCCGCCGCGACCGCCGCGCCCATGGGATGCATCTCAAACCCCATGGAGCCCAACTGCCGCGCCAGGGCAGTCAAATCGCTCTGGTAGACCACCTTCATTAAAAACCGCCCCTTTCCATTCGGTATTCTTTCCATCCTTGTGCAATATATCCAATCATCCCGCTTGAACTCCTCTTGCCCTGGCGGTATAATAAAGCATAAAGGAGGCGTTCGGATGCAGACGGACATGGTTGCGCTCGTCAAAGAAAAGGCGGGCCCCGGCTTGGCGCTCATAAAGAAGCCTGTGCCCATCCCCGGCCCGGGAGAGGTGCTCATCAAGATCCGAAAGACCGCTATCTGCGGTACCGACGTCCATATCTACAACTGGAATCCCTGGAGCCAGAGAAACATCCGCCCCCCGCTCACCATCGGCCATGAATACGTCGGGGAGATCGCGGCGCTCGGCCCCGGCGTGCCGGGCTTTGGCATCGGCGAGCGCGTCAGCGGCGAGGGGCATATTGTCTGCGGCCACTGCCGCAACTGCCGCGCGGGCAACGCCCAGTGGTGCAAGGATACAAAGGGCGTTGGCGTGAACCGTGACGGCGCGTTCGCGGAATACCTGTGCATCCCGGCTTGCAACGTCGTCCCGGTCAGCGAAGCTTTCCCAGAAGAAATTGTCGCCTTCTTTGACGCCTACGGCAACGCCACCCACGCGGCGCTGATGTATGACGTGGCTGGCGAGGATGTGCTGATCACCGGCGCCGGCCCCATTGGCGTCATGGCCGCGGCCATTTGCCGCAAAAACGGCGCGCGCAACGTGATCGTTACGGACCTGAACGACTACCGGCTGAAAATGGCGCGCGCCATGGGCGCCACCGCCACGGTCAGCGTTTCACGGGACAGTTTGGACGGGGCCATGGCTCGCCGGCACATGGTCGAGGGGTTTGACGTGGGCCTTGAAATGAGCGGCAGCCACCTGGCGCTGGACCAGATGCTCTCGAAAATGCGCAACGGCGGCAAGATCGCCCTGCTGGGCATTCTGGGTGAGCAGGCGCGCGTCGACTTAAACGAGGTCATCTTCAAGAGCCTGACCATGACCGGCATCTATGGCCGCCGCATGTATGAAACCTGGTACAAGATGGGCGCGATGCTGGAAGCCGGGCTCGACCTCTCTCCCTTGATCACGCATCGCCTTCACTTTACCGACTTTGAGAAGGGCTTTGCCGCTATGCAAGGCGGCCTTTGCGGCAAGGTCATTCTGGATTGGAGCGTGCAATGAAAAAACAAGCGCTGAAACTATACCAAAGCCAGCTTCATGAGATGGAAGAGGCGGGCACGCTGAAGCGGGAGAGCCTTCTCTCCACACCGCAGGGCGCGCGCATTGGCGTTGGCAGCCGCAAGGGCGTCCTGAACATGTGCGCAAACAATTATTTAGGCCTATCGGACAACAAATTCCTGATCGAAAAGGCGAAGGAGAGCTATGACGCGTGGGGCTTTGGCCTGTCCAGCGTGCGGTTTATCTGCGGCACGCAGGCCATTCATAAGGCGCTGGAGAAGCGCCTCGCCGCCTTCCTTGGCACGGACGACGCGATTCTTTATTCCTCCTGCTTTGACGCCAACGGCGGCCTGTTTGAAACGCTTTTAGGGCCCGAGGACGCCGTGATCTCCGATGAACTGAACCATGCCTCCATCATCGACGGCATCCGCCTGTGCAAGGCGCGCCGGCTGCGCTACAAAAACAACGATATGGACGACCTGAAAGCCCAGCTTGAGGCGGCGCGCGATTGCCGCGTCAAGCTTATCGCTACGGACGGGGTGTTCTCCATGGATGGCTTTATCGCCAACCTGCCCGCGATCTGCAATCTCGCGGAGGAGCACGACGCGCTCGTCATGGTGGACGATAGCCATGGCGTTGGCGTTCTGGGCGGCCGCGGGCGCGGCACGCCCGAGCACTGCGGCGTGATGGGCCGGGTGGACATTCTCACAGGCACGTTCGGCAAGGCCCTCGGCGGCGCGTCCGGCGGCTATACCGCAGCCCGCCGGGAAATCGTAGACATGCTCCGGCAGCGGTCGCGCCCTTACCTTTTCTCCAATTCCGTCGCGCCCGCCATCTGCGCGGTTACCATGAGCGTGCTTAACATGCTGGAGTCCAGCACATGGCTGCCCTCCACCCTGCGCGAAAATACCGCCCACTTTCGCGCGGCGCTCGCGGAAGCGGGCTTCGACGTGCCGGAGAGCACGCATCCCATCGTACCCATCATGCTCTATGACGCGCGCGTAGCCAGGGAATTCGCGTCAAGGCTGCTCGAGAAGGGCGTGTATGCCGTTGGCTTCTCTCACCCCGTCGTGCCCATGGGCAAGGCGCGCGTCCGCACGCAGGTCAGCGCCGCGCACACGAAAAAAGATCTCGATTTCGCCGTGCAATGCTTTCGGGAGGTCAAGGAAGAAATGAACGCTTGACAGAATACCATTCCGCGTTATATTTGGCGCGAGAGACTGTTGAAGGCTTTTTTCGCGGGGCAAGGGGCCGGAGGGAGGCGTAACCGCATCATCCGTCGCGCGAATTGCGCGCAATTCGATTTTTAGGCTGGCGAAATTTGCTTGTTTACAGTATACTATAGGCAATTGATTGTTCGTACAAAAAGGCGAAGGGAGTGGTAGGTAAGTGATTGAAGTCATCTTCGGGAAGAAGGGCTCCGGCAAGACAAAGCGTCTCATTGACATGGCCAACGATTCCATCAAGGATCAAAAGGGGGACGTGCTGTTCATTGACGACGACAACCGCTATATGTTTGACCTGCGCCACGAGATACGCTTCATCAACGCGGGCGAATACGGCGTGCATAGCGCGCCGATGTTCTTAGGCTTTGTATGCGGCCTGCTGGCGCAAAATTTTGATACGCGGCTGATCTTCGTGGATGCGTTCCTCAAGCTCGTCCGTGACGACATTCAAACGCTCGAATGGCTCTTTACAAAGCTTGCCGCGCTTGCAGGCCGGTCCAGCGTGCGCTTTGTCATCAGCTGCAGCGGCGATTTGGAAACAGCGCCCGAATACCTCAAGCAATACATCATTTAGGAGATGCGTACATGTTGATAAGCACCCGTGGCGGTGGAGGGGTAACGGCATCCAGCGCAATCCTCCGCGGCATCGCGCCTGACGGCGGGCTGTACGTACCCGAGGCCCTGCCCCATTTTACCCTGGAGAATATTCGGGATTTGTGCGGCCTGACGTATCCCGAGCGCTGTCAGCGCGTTCTCTCCACGCTGCTGGACGACTATACCTTCGAGGAACTCGGCCGGGCGACGGCCGCAGCCTACGGAAACCGGTTTGAGCGCAACAATCCCGCGCCGCTGCGCACCATGTGCGGCAACACGCACCTGCTGGAGCTGTTCCACGGGCCGACCCTGGCGTTTAAAGACATGGCGCTGCAGCTCCTGCCCCATTTGCTTTCCATGGCCCTGCAAAAAAACGGCGTGACGGATGAGATCTGCATCCTTGTCGCCACATCCGGCGACACGGGTAAGGCCGCGCTGGAAGGTTTCTGCGATGTGCCGGGCACGCGCTGCGTCGTTTTTTATCCAAAGGACGGCGTTAGCCGCGCGCAATGCCTGCAAATGATCACGCAGGGTGGCGAGAACACGCACGTCATCGCTGTGGAAGGTAACTTTGACGACACCCAGACAGGGGTCAAGCGTATCTTCACGGACAAGGCGTTTGGCCTAAAGCTGGCCGAAAAGGGGCGCGTGCTCTCCAGCGCGAACAGCATTAACTACGGCAGGCTGGCCCCGCAGGTGGCTTACTATTTCTCCGCCTACGCGGATTTGCTGCTGCGAAAGGCCATCCGGCCGGGCGACCCTGTGCATTTTGTGGTTCCCACCGGCAATTTTGGAAACATCCTGGCCGCGGCGTATGCCCGCGACATGGGGCTGCCTATTGACAAGCTGATCTGCGCCTCCAACGCAAACCGGGTGCTTTCGGATTTCATTCAGACCGGCATCTACGATGTAAACCGCCCGTTTTATAAGACCTGTTCCCCCTCCATGGACATCCTCCTCTCCTCCAACCTGGAACGCTATCTCTTTGAGCTGTCAGGGCGCGACGCCGCCAAAGTCGTTGGGTGGATGGAATCGCTCCGGCGGGAGGGGCGCTACAGCCTTGGGCCTCAGGCGCATAGCAACCTGCGCGGCAGGATGATCGGCGGCTGGGTGGGCAATGATGAGAGCATGAATACCATCCAGCGCGCCTTCAGCGAGTTCAACGTTATGATCGACCCGCATACCGCCGTGGCCTACACCCTGCTCAACCGCTACCGCCAAGACACCGGCGACATGACGCAGGCCGTTGTCGTGGCAACCGCCAGCCCCTATAAGTTTGGTCACGCCGTTGCCAGGGCGTTTAGCATGGCCGAAAAGGACGATTTTGCCTGCTGCCGTTCCCTTGCGCGCATGAGCGGCCAGCGGATTCCGCCGCAGATTGCCGCGTTGGAATCCATGCCCGTGAGGCATACGGCCGTGTGCGCGCCGGAGGAAATGATGCAAAGCCTGAACGATCTGCTCTTGAATCCCATGAAAAAAGCAATCTAAAAAATCTATCTAAAAATCTATTGATGAAAGGGGTATAAATCAATGAAGAAATGGGTTTGCACGGTATGCGGCTATGTACACGAGGGGGACGTCCCGCCGGAATTCTGTCCCCTCTGCAAGGCGCCCGCGTCAAAATTCAACGAGATGAGCGGGGAGAAAAAATACGCGGACGAACACGTAGTGGGCGTAGCCAAAGGCGTGGACGAGCGGATTCTCAGCGGCCTGCGCGAGAACTTTGCGGGTGAATCCAGCGAGGTGGGCATGTATTTGGCCATGAGCCGCGCGGCGGACCGCGAGGGATACCCGGAGATCGCCGAGGCGTTCAAGCGCTACGCCATTGAAGAGGCGGAACATGCGGCCCGCTTCGCGGAGATGCTGGGCGAGATTTTGACAAACAGCACGAAGAAGAACCTCGAAATGCGGGCGGACGCGGAATATGGCGCCTGCGACGGCAAGAAGAAGCTGGCTTCCCTGGCCAAAGAGCTGGGGCTGGACGCGATCCACGACAGCGTGCATGAGATGTGCAAGGACGAGGCGCGCCATGGCCGCGGCTTTGACGGCTTATTGAAGCGGTATTTCGGGTAAGGAGACACTACCGGTCCTCGCGGAAATAGTTCACCCCGCACCCCGCTGGCTGAGACCGCTCACGGCTTTGCCGAAGGCTTGTCAGCACCAGCACGAACACCGTAGCCGCGTACGGCAGCATATCGTACAGCTGCATGGGGATGCCCAGCGAAACGTACATGCGCAGGACGGACAGCCCGCCAAAGATCAGCGACGCGGCAAGCGCCTGCAAGGGGCTCCACGCCGCGAAGATCACGAGCGCCACCGCGAGCCACCCATACCCGTTCACGCAGTTATGCACCCACACGCCCGAGCATGTCACCATGACCATGTACATGCCGCCCACGCCGCAGACGCCTCCGCCGATTACCGTGGCCGCGTACTTATACAGCGTCACGTTGATGCCGGCGGCGTCTGCTGTGGCTGGGTTCTCGCCCACGGCGCGCAGGTTTAGCCCCATGCGCGTGCGGCCCAGGAACCATGCCATCAAAAGCGCCGCGAGGAGCGCGAAATATACCACCCAGTTATACTGGAACAAGAGCCTGCCCAGCACGGGAATGTCCGACAGCGGGGAAACGCGCAGGCCGGCAAACGCGTTCTTGACCGTCTGGCTGACCGCCACATACCCGCCGGCCCTGATGCCCATGAACTCGCCGAAAAAGTTGGCAAAGCCCGCGCCGAAGATAGCCAGCGTCAGGCCCGTCACGTTCTGGTTGGCGCGGAGCGTCACCACGAGAAACGCGTAAATCAGCGCCCCCAGACCACCCGCCGCAAACGACGCGCCAAGGCTTAGCAGCGCGGCGGTTACACCGCTTGACGCGCCCTGGCCGGCCAGCGCCCATTGCTCATAGCAGTATGCGGCCATAAGGCCCGACACGCCGCCCATGAACATCATGCCCTCCACGCCCAGGTTGAGGTTGCCCGCTTTGGACGTGAGGATATTGCCCAGCGTGCCAAGCAGCAGCGGCGTGCCCGCCAGAACAGCGGCGCAGAGCAGATTGATGATTTTATCCATCCAGCCGCTCCTTTCCCCCGCGGAGCACCAGCCGGTAGGTAAGAAAGAATTCACACCCGAGCATGAAGAACAGCAGCACGCCCGTCAGCACGTCCGCCGCGGAAGCGGGAATTTTAAAGGTTGTCTGGATCTTGTTGGCCCCCTTTTTGAGCATGGCAATGGCAAAGGAAACGAAGACCATGATCGCGGGGTTCAGTTTGGACAGCCACGCGACCGTGATCGCGGTGAAGCCCACGCCGCCCGCCGTGGAGTCGGTCAGCGTATAGTCGGCGCCCGCCACCTGAATAAAGCCCGTCAGCCCGCACAGCATGCCGGAGAGGAACATGGTCCGCACGATGACGCGCCCTACGTTCATGCCCGCGTATTTGGCCGTGCGGGGGCTCTCGCCCACGACCGTGATCTCATAGCCATGCTTTGTGTGGTGCAGGTACAGATAGACAAGCGCCGCCAGCGCCAGCGCGATGATCCAGCCGACATGCACCCCCAGCAGCTTGGGCAGCTTGGCGATATCCTCAAACATGGCGATCTTGGGAAAGCCGCGCAGCCTTGCATCCTTCCACGGCCCGTTCTGCAGGTATTTAATGTAACACAGCGCGATGTAATTCATCATCAGCGTGAAAAGCGTCTCGTTCGTATCCCACTTGGCCTTGCACAGCGCGGGCAGGAGCCCCGCGAGGCCGCCGGCGAGCGCGCCCGCTATCGCCATGATGAGCAGCAACGGGGCGCGCGGCAGCGTGTCCGCCCAAAACAGCGCGAAATAGCTCGCCGCGACGGCGCCAAAGAGAATCTGCCCCTCGCCGCCGATATTCCAAAAAGACATCTTAAACGCCAGGGAGATGGCCAGCGCGGTGATCAGCAGGGGAATCGCCAGGCGGATGGTCTCCGCCAGCACCGTGCGCGTGCCCAGGCTCCCGATGATCATATCGGCATAGACCGCGAATGGATTGTGGCCCAGCGCGAGGATCATCAGCCCGCCTGTCAAAAGCGCGCACACCAAGGCCGCCGCCCGGATGAACAGCGCTTGCGCCGGTGAAATGTTCTCCCGCCGAACCATGCGCACAAGCGGATCGCGCTTTTCAGCGATCATGGCGCTGCCTCCGTCCGCCTATGCGCATGCGTCATCATCAGGCCGATCTCCTCCTTTGTGGCTGTTCTCGCGTCCACAATGCCGCTGACGCGGCCGCCGCACAGCACCATGATCCTGTCGCACAGTTCCAGCAGCACATCCAGATCCTCGCCCACAAACAGCACGCCCACGCCTTTTGCCTTCTGCGCCTGCAGCAAATCGTAGACCGTATACGACGCGCTGATATCCAGCCCGCGCACGGGGTATGCCGCAATGATCATCTGCGGCGCTTCCATCAGTTCCCGCCCCAGCAGCACCTTTTGCACGTTCCCGCCGGACAGCTTGCTGACCCGCTGGCCAGGCCCGGTCGCGTTGACCGCAAGCCAGCGGATCAGTTCGCCCGCCTGCGCTTTGGCGGGCCCGCGGCGCAAAAAGATACCGCGCTGCTTGCGGTAGCCGCGCACCAGCAGATTCTCCGCGATGTTCAGGCTGCCGACAAGCCCCACGCCCAACCGATCCTCCGGCACAAACCCGATGCGCACGCCCGCGGCAAGGATCTGGCCTGGGTTCATGCCGGCAATGTTCACGCCGCCCACAACGATCCGCCCTTGCGCGCCCGGTTCAAGGCCTGCCAGCGCCTCGCACAGCGCCTGCTGCCCGCTGCCCGCCACCCCGGCCACGCCGAGAATTTCGCCGCCGCAAAGGTCGAAGCTCACGCCCTCCAGCACGCTATGGCCGTCCTTGTGGCGCACGGTCAAACCGCGCACGCCGCACAAGGGCTTTGTC
The DNA here is from genome assembly GCA_009787135.1 of Bacillota bacterium. Classification (GTDB taxonomy): domain Bacteria; phylum Bacillota; class Clostridia; order Christensenellales; family Aristaeellaceae; genus Avichristensenella. Next base: position 12,864 of record WRGP01000232.1, read on the forward strand.
TCCGCCTCCACGCGGCTGATCGCAAGGCGCATGGGGCGGCCGACCATCCCGTCCGTGAGCGACTGTACATCGGCCCGGGCTGTTTCCACGGTTTCAATGTAGCGGCCCTTGCGCAGGATGGTCACGCGGTCGCTGACCGATAACACCTCGTGCAGCTTATGCGTGATGATAACGATCGCCTTGCCGTCCGCGCGCATGGCGCGCAGAATGGCAAAGAGCCTGTCCGTCTCCTGGGGGGTGAGCACAGCGGTCGGCTCGTCCAGGATAAGGATATCCGCGCCGCGATAGAGCACTTTGACGATCTCCACCGTCTGCTTTTCACAGACCGACATGCGGTAGACCTTCTTGTCCGGCTCCAGCGCAAAGCCGTATTTCGCGCTGATCTCGCGGATGCGGCCAGCCAGCGCCTTGCGGTCCAGCCGCACGCCGCCCGAAAGGCCCAGCACGATATTTTCCGCCGCCGTAAGCACATCCACGAGCTTGAAATGCTGATGGATCATGCCAATGCCAAGGGCAAAGGCATCCTTGGGGGCGCGGATCGTAACCTCCCGCCCATCCACCAAAATATGGCCGCTGTCCGGATAGTAAATGCCGGACAGCATGTTCATCAGCGTCGTCTTGCCGGAGCCGTTTTCCCCCAAAAGCGCAAGAATCTCGCCGCGGCGCACGGCAAGCGAAACCCTGTCGTTCGCGACGACAGAGCCGAAGGTTTTGGTCACATCGCGGAGTTCAATGGCATGCGGCCGGGGCGTTGTCAAGCGCGATCCCTCCAAGTGAATGAAGAATAAATAACTGCCGTTACATGCCCGGCATTGACGCCCCGTAAAATCCGAACTTATCAAAATGATACTGCTCGAGAATTTTATCTTCCGGCGCTATTTCCAGGGCAAGCATTACCTCTCTCGCAAATTCCAGCGACGCTGTGCCGTTGGCGGTAATAATTTTTTTATCCCTTACCGCCTGTTGCATCCTATACCTGCTTTCCCCTGTGTATGCCTCGCCGGCCCATTGCTTTACGTCATCCAAAGCATTGCTCGTGTGATCCGCGTGATTTAATGCGCCGATTTTGCCCAGAAAAGCCGAAGCATCGCAAATGGCCCCCAACACTCTTTGATTCTCCAGAGCGTTTTGTACCAAGGGGATAACTTGCAAAGCGTTTTCATTTCTCCACGACATTCCCCCAACGAGGATCAACCCCTCAAAATCTGTCGGGGCCGATGGAATATCATAGTCCGGAAGGACGGTGAACCCGCCCATTGACCGAATGGGTTCTTTGGATAAAGATACTGTTTGTACGGCGTATCTGTCTTGACCCAGGGCAAGTATCCATGAAGATAGGTATGCGGCTTTCCAATCGGCATATTGATCCAAAATAACAAATAAAACCGTTTTCTTCATTTCGTCATCTCCGCCATCATCAGACTCAACGCATGCAACACCACGCGTTGAGCCTGCCGTTTCACAAACGATTATCCTTCAATGACCGTAATGCCCTGCAGAATGAAGCTCCAAGACGGCGCGGACTCGGTCTCCTGCTCGTGGAAATACTCGCCCTCCTTGACGACGACATTGCCAGCCGCGTCCGTAAGCGGGCCGGCAAAAACCTTCAGCTCGCCCGACAGCAACGCCTGCTCAGCCGCCTTGATAGCTTCCGCCGTGCCATCCGCGATGATGATTTCATTGAGCGGGGAGAGGTATACGGCGCCCTCGGCATAGCCCTGGCTCCAGTCGGTGGGGATCGGCTCGCCCGCCAAATAGGATTCCACGGCGAAGATCAGGTACTTGGACCAGTCCACGCGCGCGGATACGAGCGACGCGTTCGGCGCGGCGGGGATCATGTCGGCATTGTAGCCCACTTGGAAGACGCCATTCGTCTCGGCGGTCGTGGCCGGGGCCGTGGAATCGGAATGCTGCGAGATAACATCCGCGCCCATGTCGATCAGCGCCTTGGCGACCTGCGCCTCTACGGTCGGGTCGTTCCAGCTGTTGGTGTACATCACGAACATCTCCACATCCGGGTTGACGGACTTGGCGCCCAGGTAAAAGCTCGTATAGCCGCTGATGACCTCCGCGAACGGGAAGGCCGCCACATAGCCAAGCTTGTTCGTTTGGGTCTTCAGGCCCGCGGCGATGCCCGCCAGGTAGCGCGCCTCATAAATCGAAGCGAAGTAGTTATGATAGTTGGGCAGGTTGTACATGGCCGCGTAATAGCCGGTGGCGTGGCAGAACTCAATCTCCGGATGCTCCTGCGCGGCGGGCAGCATCGCGTCGCCAAAGCCAAAGCTGGTGCCGAAGATCATATTGCAGCCCGCGTCAATCAGCTCGTTGATGGCCGCGCCGCACTCGCCCGGGTTCTCCGAGACGTTATACTTGTTGATGACCTGATCCTCACGCAGGCCGACGGCTTCCATCATGACCTTTGTGCCGACGTCGTGGTTATACGTATAACCCATGTCGCTCGGGTCAGAAATATGGACAAACCCCAGCTTGATGTTCTCCTTGGTGACTTCCTCTGCAAAGGCAACGGAGGTCAGGCCCAATACCATCACAAGAACGACCAGGATCGCGAGTACCTTTTTCATTTGGCATTCTCCTTACACATTTTAGGATAGCGTCATTATACGTCAACCTTCGCATGCGGTCAAGCAATCCAAACGTTTTTATTCATTTTTTTAAAATTGTTCGTATTTTTGAAAGAAAATATGGTGTCCCGCAAGGGCTAAAACCGACAGCCCACTTTAGCAAGGGGGCTGTCGGTCAAATCTGTTTTAAATCAAACCCAAAACATCCAAAGCTGCCAATAGATGATACACAATGTCATGATCAAACCGGCGGCGGCGGTACTCATCAGCCCAGCTTTCTGTTTTCTGGTGATCGTAAGTTTTTTGCGGCAGATCGCCGTAACAGCGGCATATACAACGGGAATCAGAGCCAAAAAAATGAACAGTATGCCTTGGATTTTCACTCCTGTTACAGTGCCTGTCAGCGACATCCCGTTCATAAACAAAATGAGCCAATTCACAAAAGCGGCAATAATACCCGCGCAAACCGCCGCGCGCGCAAAAGCCAGCGGCTGCTTTTTCTTGCGCAGCGTACGCACAAGCATGAGGATGAGAAAAACCAGGGCATATATCACGGCCAATACAAAAGCCACAAGAACGGTCGTATTGCCATAATACTCCCCCGCGCCGGTGCGGAAAAAATCACTCGTGGCAGACTCAAGCAATTGTATCCGGCCGGATTCATCGGCATCCGCGTAAAGCAACATTTTTTGCCCGTCCGCATCGAGCCTGTAAAGGCCTTCGCCCACCCGCTCCATATCACCGCCGCCCATGAGGAGGGAGAACAAGCCCCGTATCGCCAATGTGCCGTCTTTACTTTGGGCAACGCCTAAAACATACGGGCTGCCAAGGCTTTTCGCCATCCCTTTGCGAGCGGTACGCGCGTAAACATAATAGCCAACGACAGGGTCGTTATCCACAGGCGCGGCGGAAAAGCCTTTTTCGCCTGCTATACCGCGCACCATATCGTTGCAATACGTGCTTTCGCCCGCTTGATTGGTAAGGATAACCATGCCGATCCCTCTTTCGAGATCAAGCATCAACCACGCGGAACAGCCGGCTGTGTTGCCGCCATGGCCAATCACATTGCCCACCAAAGAAGGATCCGCCCAAAGACCGTGATAGTTTCTGGCCGTCCTGCCATCGGCATAATAATCTGTCTGCGTAAGCATCTCGCCAAGGGTCCCGCTCTCTTTGAACAACGGCGAAGCACCGTTTTCGCCCGGAAGGAGCGCCTGCGCGAATTTGCGCAAATCCGCTATTGTACCCGCCGCGTTTCCGGAGGCATAGAGTTCATAGATGGCGTAAGCCTTGCCCAGATCCTGCATATCGGTCGTATAGCAACGCAGCTTATCTCTTTGGGTTTTTACCCAATCGTTATCGTGCCAGCCAGGCTGGAGCGCCGTTTCATCCATCCCTAAAACAACAAAAATGTTTTCTCGCACATATTCATAAAACGGCTTGCCCGCTGCGCGCTCCACGATGTAACCGGCCAAATTCGCGCCGTAGTTGCTGTAGGCGGTGATCTCTCCGGGCTTATAGATCTGAGGTGGTTCTATGACTTTTAGCGCTTCTTCCAGGCTTGGCACAGCCCCTTCCATCACCGATTCCGCGCCCAAATACATCTCTTGCCAGCCCGCGTTATGGTTCATCAGGTGCAGGAGCGTGATCGGGTCATCATATTGCAGCTTTGAGAGAAATCCTTCCGGCAGGTACGCACGAATATCGGCATCCAAATCAAGCTTGCCCTGCTCGACAAGCTGCATCACGCTGACCCAGACCAAGAGCTTTGTAACCGAGCCCCATTCCATCACCGTATCGGCATCGTTTGACGTTTTATCGGCTAGATTCGCGTACCCATAGAATGCTTCGAGCAGCACATCCTCTTTCGTAAATACAACAGCCGACATCGCCGCCGTGGTTTCCTTATGCCGCTCGACATAGCCATCGATAAACTGTGATAATGGCAAAGAATCATTGTCAAATATCGGCGGTACAATCTGGGCAAAAGCCGTGGAACCCATCAGAGGGAGAAACAATAGAATGCTAATGATAGCAACAGAAAAGATGGGTTTTTTCATAAAAATAAAGCCTTTCGTATTGACTGTATGTTGATTGATATTCTATGTCAATGAATGCGAGCGCTGCCTGTAAGCCGAGTTCTGTCGAGGACGGTCATCTATCTAGGCTTACTGTTGCCAGTAAACTCGTGCGATTACGGGGAGCATGACGGGCCGCCATATGCGCTCCCATTCCAATCTTGCGCCGGGTGGGGTTTACATCGCGGACAAGTCGCCAAGCCGCGGGTGAGCTCTTACCTCGCCTTTCCATCCTTACCCAAACCGCGATTTGGGCGGTCTATTTCTGTTGCACTTTCCCTGGAGTCGCCTCCGCCGGGTGTTATCCGGCACCCTGCCCTGTGGAGCTCGGACTTTCCTCATGCCAAAGCATGCGACCGTCCAGCAGCCTCGCATTCTACAAGGAAGAATAGCATTGATGGGAGGGCATGTCAAGAAAAAATATATTTGAGTTTCCCCGTTTTTCAGAGGAGAGGGAAGAGAGAAAGCTGGATGTGTGGTTCTGGAGGTATGAGGAAAGCGAAAATGCCAACAGAACATCGGCGGAGAAGAGCGGAGAAAGCGTCGCCGAGGGCGTAATGGAGGAATATGCGTTTAGCTTTTGGAAGGCAGACCGGTGTTTGTGCGTACACAGGAACATATTAACGCACACTTTCTCATATGCTTCATCGCCCTGGTTATGATACGCC
>WRGP01000233.1 GCA_009787135.1 Bacillota bacterium
CGTACACCTATGTTTTTATATCGCATAAACTGCCATTTTTGCCTTCTATTCCCTCAGTATTCCCTTTTCCTTCCTGTCAAACTCGGGTTGTACCAAGAATTTCGCCGCATCGCAAGGAAATTTACGGCCATCCATGCCATTTTGACCTTCTTCCCCCTACCCGCATAAACCGCGGTTCATGCGGGTGCTCCGCGCCGCATACGCTGTCGCATGAAGAAACAGTCTTTGGTACGGCAGACGGCGCTGCTATCCGGCGCGAACACGGTGGTTCGGGCGCTTGGGTTCGCGATGCGCATCTGGCTGTCCAGGGTGATGGGCGCGGAGGCGATCGGCGTGATGGAGCTTGCCTCGTCCGCGCATATGCTGTGGATCGCGCCGGTGACGTCCGGCATCCCCATGGCCGTGTCCCGCGAGGCGGCCGCGGGGTATGGGGAAGCGGCCCTTAGCGCGGGCAAACGGCTGGCGCTGCGCATCAGCCTGGTCATGCTGCCGGTTCTGCTGCTGTTATCGCCGTGGATCGCCAAGCTTTTGGGCGACAGCCGCACCCTGCCCGCGCTGCTGATGTACATGCCCTGCTTGCCCATTCTGGGCTTGTCCGCGGCATACAATGGGTATTGCTACGGCGCGGGCAACACGGCGCCGCCGGCCGTGTCGGAACTGGCGGAACAGATGGTCCGCTTCCTCGTGTGCGCGGCGGTTTTGCTGGGCATCACAGGCATGACGGCCGCGTGGACAGCCGCCGTATCCCCCTTTGCCACGCTGGTAGGCGAAGGCGTGGCGCTGGCGATAATCATTTGGATGCTCCGGCGCTCGGGCGTCTCCCTTCAGGGCGAGGCGTCCAAGCCGTTGGAAAAAAAGCTCTGGAAGCTGGCCGCGCCCATGACGTGGATCCGCCTGAGCAACACGCTGATGCGCACGTTCAACGCCATCATCGTGCCGATGCAGCTTCGCGCGTCCGGGCTTTCCAGCCAGGAAGCGACGGCGCGGCTGGGCATGCTCTCGGGCATGGCCATGCCGCTGGTGATGCTCCCCAGCGTGATCACCGGCGCGATGGCCATGGTGGCCGGCCCCGCGCTGGCGCGCAGGGAGAGCGACCCCGTGGCGCTCAAACGCATTGTCATGAAGGTGCTGCCCGCGTCGCTTCTCATATCCTTGGGGGCGGCGGGGGTGCTGGTGCTGCTGGCCCCCTGGTTCGCGAAAAACCTGTACCGCCAGCCTGATTTGCAGGCGCTGCTTGTGGCCCTGTGGCCGCTGGTGCCGGTGATGGGCGTGCAGCAGGTATCCAGCGGCATGCTCGCGGGGCTTGGCAGACAGCGGAGCGCGCTGGCCGCGTCCCTGATCGGCGCGCTGCTGACGCTGCTGCTAAACTTCGTGCTGACCCCGCAGTACCGGCTGATCGGCTGCGCGTGGGCGCAGAGCGCGGGGCATGGGGTCACGCTGCTGATGAATTTGCGGGTGCTGATCCGGAATGTTCGGCGGGAGAGAGTGTAGGGGAGCACGGAACCAGGCGTTGATGATTGTGTTAACTTCGTACAGCGCTTCGCGGCAAGATGAACCGGGCACGCGCCATCACGCTTGATCCTGCCCCAGCCCTACTCTCCCCTCGCCCGCGCCGCCTCCTTCCCCAGCCTCTCCACCATATTCTGATAAGCCTTTTTCATATTGATATAGATGCTCTCCGTCATGCCCTCTGGAATTGTGGATACCCCTGCCGGGATTACGCGGTAGCGGTTGACCCCCGAAGCGTCCCGCCAGCGCATGATCCACGTTGGCATGTACCATGCCTCGCCGATGCTGGTTTTGCGCGTCTGCGTGTCCCAGGTAATGTCCAGGCTGAGAATCATGCCGAGAATGTTCGCGGTGTCGCGGGAGTCGTCAATAAGAAAGTTGCCAAGGGAATAGGCGATGAAAACCTCGCGCACTTCGCCATAGGCATCGGTAACGGCGCGGCGCTCCAGCTCATGCACGCTGGTGGGGCCGGTGCCCAAGATGATGTCCGCGCCCGCTTCGATCAACACGTCCGCCTCGGCGCGCGTTTCTTTAGAAGGCTTTGTATCCGCGCGGCCTCCCCAGCAGGGCAGCACAATGACCACGTCCGCGCCGTTCACGCGCAGGGCGGTGATCTCCGCGGCCGCGGCCTGAGCGCTCAGGTAGCGCGTATACAGGGCCGCTTCCTGTTCGGTGGCCGCCTTCTTGCCCGCCGCGCTGAGGCTGCTGGTGTAGGCGAGCAGGCCGACCTTCACCCCGCCCATGTCAACGACAGCGGGGCGCGACCTTTCCTCCTGCGTGCGGTAAATGCCGGCAAAGTAGGTGTTCTTCGAATCCATAACGGAACGCGTGTCGCCTATGCCGCGAACGCCATGGTCCAGCACGCGGTCGGTGGCGAAGTTGAACAGGTTCAGGCCCGAGGCCTTAAGGCCATCCACCAGCCAGGCCGGCGCGCAGTAGGTATCAAAGCCGGTTGCGTTGGCACCCGCAAGGCCCGTGCGCAGGGTAACGATGGACAGATTCGCGCCCGAAAGCGCGTGCGCGACAGGGGACACCATATCATAGAAATCAAAGCCGCCGGCGGCTTTGGACGCGCTCGAGCGCAGTTCCGTACCGATGCTGACCTGGCCGGCAGCGGTGAGGGTCAGCGTTCGGCTGGGCGGCTGGGTGGGCGCTGGCGCGGCCGTAAGTGCGGCCGTAGGCGCGGCCGTAGACGGCGGCGCGGCGATCTGTCGCGTGACGGCGGGCGTTGGCGCTTCATTCACCGGGAATGGCGTGCCGGATTCCGTGATCACATCGGTCACACTGCGGGCCAGCACCCTCAAAGACTCTGTCAGCAGGTTGGGGTCAAGGGAAATGCGCGCCGTATCACCAGCGATGCGCGTGAAGACCAGCGCGCCGAACAAAAGCGTGACGACGCACAGCGACAGCATGAAAATGGTACCAAAGGATATGCCGCGCCGCTTGCGCTTGATGGACATATGCCCGCCTCCTTTCCCGGGGAATTCGCATGAACCGCGGCTCATACGGGCGGAAGGAATAAGAACGTCATCCCCTGGGGGATGTTCCGGAAACTCTCTTTATATACTAACGACTTACGGTTTGCTCATCATCCCCGTATTATAGCCGATGTTGCCGACAATATGGCTAAAGGCGTCGTCGTCCATCGCGCGGTCAAAATACTGCCAAGCGGCCTTCACCAGTTCGGCGGCGCGCAAAACCGCGCGCTCGAAGAGCTCTGTGAGCCCTTCGGTGCGCTCATGATCAGGGTCCGCCGGATCGCGCCAGGGCAGACAGCGGTTGTTTTCGATGTCCGCGCGGGGAAGAAATGGCGCGCCCATCTGCGCGGTGACAAGCATCGGTTTTGCGATGAGCCGCTCAAGCGCCCAAGCAAACGCGTATTTGACGCCTCGCGGGCTGTGCGTGAGGCGGTTGGCGCGCTCCGTGTCCGCCAGCGCCCTTCGGATGTCCGCCTCGTCAAGGTCCATGTCCGGATAGACGTCACGGACGGCCTCCGCCCATACGGCGGCGATCCGCGGCCAGTACGGCTTGGACTCGCGCACGCCAGGCATGACGACAGAGGTGCCCGCATGGCCGTCTCGGTGAAAATAAAGCGTGTCCCATCGCTTTTCGAGCCGCATATGCAGAAGGCTGCTGTAGCGCCCCTTCGCGTCGAGGCTGTGGGCATACACGTAGGGGTGCACGGTGCTGTCCAGCGCGTAGTGGGTCAAAAAACCCATGGTAAACGCGCGCTCCGCCGCGCTCTTTTCCCGGCTGTGTTTTGCGAGCGAGCGGAGGAACAGGCCGGTGCGCGTGGTGTGCAGCGTATTGGCGTGAGGCAGCGGCTTGTTGGACGTTCGAAGCGGGAACATGCCCAGCGCAAAAAGCGGGTCAGGCCCCTGGCTGCCCAAAATAAACGCCTCGTTTGGAACGGGCGTGACGCCGGATACCAGCAGGGCCCGCTCCGCGCAGCGCTTGTGCAAATAACCGGAGGGCATTAGCCTAAAACAACTCCCTTCTGCAGGAGGATGTTGGCATACAGCGCGGTTTCCCCTGTCTGTATGACGCAGTACGCTTCCCTGGCCAAGCCGTAGAACGCAAACCGCTCCGCGCGGCCGATTTGCGTGCCGGGGGCGTGCATCTCCACGATGGCGGCGTATTCATCCCAGATGGGGGTTTCCACAGGGTCGCCGGGCACGACCTCCATGAGCTTGACGGGGGTATCCGTATAGGTGTCCAGCGGGAAGAGCCGGAGCGTGGCGTCCAGCAGGGGCGCCGCGCCGTGGCCGTCAAGCCGGATGAGCCGGCGCGCCAGGGACGCGCCGGGGAAATTGCCGTCCGCGATGACGATCGTATCCCCATGGCCCATTTCCATGAGGATCTTGAGCAGGTCCGGCGATAGGATTGATGGAATGCCTTTGAGCATGGTATAGCCTCCGTATCAATTTTTTATGGCGCGGCTATAAATTCTTCGACAATTGACCATGATTTCCCTGCGTAGGCGTATACTCTTCGTTTCATTGGCAACCATATAGACAATATCGCATGAAACGGGGTGTGCACATGACCTTTGGCATGATTGTATTGCTTGTGCTGTCGCTGCTGGTGATCTTTGGCGTGGGGCAGCGGGTGCTGGACAGGATGCATCTAAATGATAAGTGGGCGCTGGGGCTGATGCTGGCGATCTTCATCGGCGGCTTGATCCCCGCGATCCCGATTGGCAATGTCCGGATCGGCGTGGGCGGATGCCTGATTCCGCTGGGCATATGCATTTGGGTGCTGATCAAGGCGGATTCGGGGCTGGAGGTGGCCCGCGCCCTGTTTGGCAGCCTGCTTACCGCCGCGGCGGTCTGGCTGATCAGCCTATTGATGCCGGCGGAACCGAGGAACATTATCCTGGACCCAAACTACGCGTACGGCCTCGCGGCGGGCGTGGTGGCGTATATTCTGGGCCGCTCGCGGCGCGCGGCGTTTGTGTGCGCGGTATTGGGTATGCTGCTGGCGGATATCGCGGTGGGCGTCGCCAACGCGAGCAAGGGGATTGATACGCTGCTAAGGCTTGGCACGGGCGGCGCGCTGGACGCCGTGGTCATCTCCGGGTTTATTGCCGTGCTGCTCTCTGAGTTTGTCGGGGAATTGATTGAGCGGGCCGTGCGGGGCCGCCGGGAGGAGCGCGCGAGATGAAAAAGGCGGCATTTGTATTTTGCGCGCTGATACTGGTGCTTCTGCCGCTCAGGGCGCCGGCGGACGGCTTTGAAAACGGGCAGTATTATACCGTATATTTGGACCATGGGGAAATCCTCTTTGAGTTTGCCGGCGGCATCGGGGTTGGCGATGAGTACATCAGCGCGGATAACCAGCTCTATACGATTGAAACCGTGAACGAGGCCGCGATGACGGCAACAGCCATCCACCGGGGCGCGCAGGAAATGCCGGACGTAAACTGGCTGGAGACCGCGGCGGCCGTGGTGGTATCCGCCGGGGGCGGCACGCCAAAGAACAACGACAACCGCCTCATAGCCATGTACGCGACGCATAGCGACGAGAGCTACAAGCCCTCCGACGGCACGGAAAGCGCGGCCAACGGCCACGGCGGCATTTATGATGTCGCCCAGGCGCTGAAGAAGGCGCTGGAGGATAAAGGCATAGAAGTGGTTCTGGATGAGACGATTCACGCGCCCCACGACGCGGGCGCGTACCGCCGCTCCCGCCAGACAGCCATTGAGCTGCTGAAAAAATACCCGGACGCGCTCATCGACTTGCACCGCGACGGCATTCCCAACGCGAACGAGTATAAGGTGACGATTGACGGAAAGGACGCCAGCAAGGTGCGCCTGGAGGTGGGCCGCTCCAACCAAAACGCCTCGGCGAACAAGCAGTTCGCGCTGGAGCTCAAGGCAGTAGCGGACCAGAAATATCCCGAGCTGATCAAAGACGTCTTCATTGGCAAGGGATCGTACAACCAAGACCTGATGAGCAACGCCATTCTATTGGAGTTTGGCACCCATACGCTGGATAAGGACCGCGCGATCGCTTCCACGGAGCTGATGGCGGATGTCCTTGTCGATACGATCTATGGCGGCGTAAGCGGCGCGGCCAGCGACGGGAACCAAGCCACCGGCAGCAAAGGCGCTGGCACGGGTATCATCTGGCTGCTCATCGCGGTGGTGGTCGGCATCGGCGCGTACGCCTTGCTCCAGACCGGAAACGGGCGTGAAGCGTGGGACAAGGTAAAGCGCGGCGCGAGCGAGCTCACGCTTGGGATGATTGGGAAGAAGCCGGATAAAGGGGACCGGGATCATTAGGGTGCGGCAAGCGGCAAGGGCCGGAACGCGGAACGGACGGAGTTCATTCCGCGTTTTGCGTTCTACAGGGCTTCCCGTGCAGACCGCTTCGGCCCCGTCCGTTTGCGCCTTCCAATATTTTGTTTTCCGCCCGCGCGGTGCCGCCGTTTTGATACAACAAATCCAATAGCGTTTGTTGTGAAGCTTCTCTTTTTTATCTATTCTTTTCCGACCGCGCGAAGAAGAATGTGCCGACAATCAGGCAAGCCGCCGTCAGCGCGGCAATAGCGGCAAAGTTAACGGCTGGGTTGAACAGCACAACAGTACAGTATTCCGGCGTTCCCCCATAGACTACCGCCCTTGTCAGATCAAGGCAATACGTCATCGGCATGATGCGGCTGAGCACCATCAAAGCGCCGCTGGAATGATGGATGGGAATAATAGCGCCGGATAAAAACATCTGCGGCATCGTGATGAGCATCACGGCCATATTCGCGGCTTTTTTACTTTTCACAAGACCTATGACAATCATGGATAACGCCCCAGCTGACAAACACATCAGCGGCGCCAGCGCAAAAATCAAAATCAGCTTGGCGGCAGGCAATGCGATGCCCATGATCAGCCCAACGATTATCGTGCCGAGCGAACTGATAATCGCGCCGAAGGAACCGCCCAAGATCTTGCCAATCACAAGAGAATACCGGGATACAGGCGAAACCAGCATCTCCTGGTTAAAGTCTATGTCATGGTCGTCCACAAGCGATGCCATGCTCATGATCGTATGCATAAACAGCATATTGACAAGCATACCAATCAGCATAAAGTGCCCGAAGTCAAATCCCAGTCCGCCCGCCATGTTTTGCATCAGGTTTCCGCCAATCATGCCCATCATAATCAGCGGCATACCAAGGCTCATAACAGCCGCGCCCGGCGACTTCAAATATAATGTAATTTCCCGCGCCATGACGGTGACAACCGTGTTCAATTCCCGAAACAGCCGTGATTTTTTTCTTGCCAATGTTGATTCGCTCATGCCGCACCCCTCCCTGTCTTATGCAAAAATTCAACATAGGCGTCCTCCAGCGTTGGTTCATGGATGGTAAGCGCCGTTAGCTTTGTTTGCAGCCGCGCTATAATATCTTGCGCCGTCTCTTGATAGGGAACAATGACGCGCCCGTTTACGGCAAACGGCAGCCCCAAAGCGGAAAGCTCGCTTGTAAGAGCCGCCCTGTCTTCCGCGTCCAGAATCAGCTCGTGCCTGAGCAGGCTTTTTTTCATTTGATCGGGCGAACAGCAAACGGCGATTTTGCCGTGGTTGATAATACATACTGTATCGACGTTTTCAGCCTCGTCAATGTAGTGGGTCGTCAGAAAAACCGTTGTGCCGTATTGCTCGCGGACATCGTTGATGTATTCCCATAGCGAACGCCGGCTCACCGCGTCCAGCCCCTGTGTCGGCTCGTCGAGGAACAGCACATTGGGCGTATGAATGAGGCTGCGTATGATTTCCAGCTTGCGCTGCATTCCGCCCGACAGCTTTTTGATCGGCCTGAACAGCGCGTCCTGAATGCCCACGATTTCGGCTAAATCCATCACCCGTTTGCGGTAGACCCCGGGCATCATTTTGAATGTCGGCCGATAGCCGCACATCCCGTATAAGCACGCATGGAAACGGATATTTTGCTCCGCCGTCAGCTGCGGGTCAAGGCTGGGCTGCTGGAAGATGATTCCGACTTTCTCACGCACCTGCCGGGCTTCTTTTTCCACGTCGAATCCCGCAATTTTGACCCCGCCGGAGGTTTTCGACAGTGTGGTGGTCAGTATCGAAATCGTCGTGGTCTTGCCTGCCCCATTGGGGCCGAGGAACGCGAAAAACTCACCTTCCTCCACATGAAAGCTTATATCGTCAACAGCGGATTGGTCAGACCTTTTATACCTCTTTACGAGGTTATTTACTTCAATCATGCTCATGATGTCCCCCCCTTTCGCGAGGGCCAAAGCCCCGGCCGCGGTCAAAACGAGCATCGCCAAAGCGCCCAAAACCGCCAAACATTCTGTGAAAATCGTGTCCGTCAAAATTGCCGCCCATCATTTCCGCAAAATGCTCCCGCGCCGCTTTCATTCGCTCGAATTCCTCCTCGTCGTTATAGCCGAGTTTATCCGTGAGGGCCGCGATTACGCGGTCAAGATATTCGCCAAACGCCCGCTGCTCCTCGTCAGACAAACAATCGAAAATATCGCCGAAGTCAACCGCGGCGGGTTTTGTAACGCTTCGCCCCTTGTCTGTCAGCGTCACGAGCATAACGCGCTTATCCTGTTCCGACGGTTCCCGCGTGACATGGCCGCTTTTTTCAAGTTTGGAGAGAAGCTCATTCAACGACGAAACCCGCACACCGAGCAGATACGATAAATCCTTCGTGCTAATGCCGTCGCGCAGCTTCAACACGGCGAGAATCCGCCCTTGCCCGCGCGCGGTGTCCGCCATGGGGCCGCCATCGGCATACCCGCGAATCTGCTGTTTATGGAGCAGCCATTGAAGCCGGGTTAGTTTTTCATAAAGCTCATGGTTCATTGTAAACATACCTCCCGATAAAAGATTTAACGGTACCATTTAATAAAATTATAAATGGTACCGTTAAGAATGTCAAGCGTTTTTTACAGGTACAGTAAAATTTTTTATTTTCCCTAAGCCCCTTGCGGAAACCCAGGCGAACAAATCGAATTTACCTCTATTTACTTTACGATGAACGTTGCGCCCGCTTCGCCCGCAAACGCCAGCCTGCCATGATCGGGCAAAACGATCGTATCACGCGGGTATTTTTCAAGCGAGGTGGCGACGCAGTTCATTTTATCGTCATAGGCAAACCACGCGCCGTTTTGCGGCGTTACAATCTGGACGCAGCGCCCGCCCGCGTCGTCAATGTCCACCCAGACGGTCTCGGCGCCAAGCACAACCGTTTCACCCATCTCAAAGAATTTTAAAGCGGCCGCCGCGTCTATATAGCGAAAGTTGTTTATGGCAAGGTATTCGAACTCCTTTTGCTTTGTAACCGTAAGATTGTTCGTATCGCGCCCCATCATAGTGGGCGTGCTTTGAAAGCCAAGCGCGGTGGCCGCGTCCACAATTTTCGCTGACGCAAAGTCTGCGCCGCCCCCTTTATAAATTCCTTTGCATACATACCCTCGGACGCGCTCATCCGTAAGGGTCTTGGCGATTGGCGAGCCTGCGTATTGGACCGACGTATACTTTTCGCTTACCAGCAGGTACTCTTTGCCGTTTCTCGCCTTCCATGCCGCCGCCGCGCCCTCTGAAACCGCGTTTACCTCAAGCTTTTCGGCCAGGGGCATCGCGAACGCGCTCAGGCTCAGGCCGGGCATATCCACATACGTCTGCACCATAAGGTATTTGTCTTCGGCAAAGCGTAGCTTTGTGATGCCACGAGCACCTTCCGTCAATGTGCCCAAGCCTAGATAGTCGCCGTTTGTGGAAACAAATTCACCGTCCGTGTTATAGAGATATTCCTGCGCGCGCTCGTTTTTGACCAAGATGGGGGTAAAAATGAGCGCGTCCTGTGTAAATTCTATATGCATCAGGCCGCCCCCGCCCGCATCATAAACGCCCGCGTATGCTTTCACGCTCTCTGGCACCTTGGCGCGCTCGAGATTCACCACAGGCATTGCAATCACCGCGTCCCCAGGAATCAACCCCTCCTCTTGCAGCACCGCGAGGATAATTTCCTGCGCGATCAGCTGCTCCTGCCCGCCCTTGCCGGACGCGGAAACCGCCACCGCGAGATCATACGCGGGCAGAACCGTCAGGTTCGTATGGTACGCGTCTGTTGTGCCGCCCTTGCTCAGCGCCTTGATACCGTATTGCGCAAAGGGGTATTCCTCTACCGCGTCCCACCCGAGACCGTAGCGGACAACCGTGTCCGCGTCCAGGGATACCATTTCTTTCTTGTGCTGATTTTTCGCCATCTCATCAGCGGAGCGTTTCGAAAGCAGCGACCCATCGGCACTATCCATGAAAATGGCGGCGAACCTGCACAAATCCTCCATGGTGGCGTAGATACCCCCGGAGCCGATGAGCCCCACATTTTCCGGCTGCAGCTCCTTATTGCCCATGTAGCTATCCGCAAGCAGGCTGCGGTCAAAATCGCTCTGCGGCGTTCTGATGTTTGTAAGCCCCAAGGGACCCGAAAAATTCCGTTCGATAAACTCGGTGAAGCTGATGCCGCTGACGCGCTCAATCAATATTTCCGCGAGGGTAAAGCCATCGTTGCAATAGATGGAGCGTTCCCCGGGGTCATGCTTGAGCTTCTGGCTCTTTAAAAAGCCCAGGAGATGATCGTGGTAATACGTGTCGTTGTCGCCCAACAGGAATCCGTTATTGCCGGTAGTGCCCATAAGGCCCGAGGAATGGTTCAGCAACATCCGGGGCGTAATTTGCGCGTACCTCGCGTCCGCCATGGTGAATTCGGGAATGTAGGCGGTGAGCGGCGCGTCAAGATCAACCTTCCCCTCCTCCGCCAGCTTCATCACGCCGGCGGCCGTAAACACTTTGCTCACCGAGCCAATGCCGTAAAGCCTGCCGCTTTGGGCCGCATAGGCCGGAAATACCGTCAACACACAGAGCGGCAACAATACCAATATGGCCGTAACCTTTTTCATCGTAATCCTCCTATTCCGAAAGCAGTTCATAGACAGACACATTCTTGATCCGCTTGGCGGATATGTCCGCCACGATAAAGGTAGCCAGCAAAATCAGCCCGCCCACAATGGCGATGATCAGCGGATTCACCACAAAGACCGCGCCATAAGCGCCGGTGCTGGCCAGCATCGAACCCATTACGGGATTCACCAGGAGAGCGCCGGCGATACATCCGATCACTACGCCAACCGCGGCGAGGGGCAGAAAGCTGATTGCCAGCTGCCGCGCAAGCTGCTTTGTGGTAAAACCCACGGCTTTCAGCGTTCCAAATTCGCGGCGGCGGCGGGTGACGATGGTCTGGACCGTCATCGAAAGGATCAGCGAAATGATAATCAATGAGATCATCGCAATGATCTGGGTAAGGAGCGCAAAGATGCTCGAATAACGACCAATTTGTGCCTTTGCAACCTCACGAATGTTCGTAATTCTTTCAATCTGATACTCGCTTGAGGAGCCACTTAAAATGATATCACCGCGCAAAATGACCGCGTACTCCACGCTATCGATCGCATGCTGCTCCAGATAGTTCGAGATTTTTTCCTCGGCGCGGGCTTTGGCGGCGGCATATTCGCCGTGCTCACCCTGCCTGTATAGGTTTAGAACGCCGAACTTTTTTTGAAGCGTTTCAGAAAAATCGTTGAACGCTATTCCTTCGTTGAGGTAAACATTCACATTTCTTCGCCTGTAGTTTGGATCAAGCCGCTGATAGCCTTCCATCGTAATGGCAGCAACCCTGCCGCTGTTGCTCATGACGGAGTAAAAGCCCGTAAGCATGTATTCCTGTGTTACGCCATTGGCGTGCACTTCGATGGCATCGCCTATTTTCTTGCCGAGACGATCCGCAAAAAGCTTGGAGGTCGCGGCCTCGTTATCATATTTGGGCAAGCGGCCATCGTGAGCGCTCATGCTTTCCATTCTATCAAAGTCGCCCGAGACATAGCCCATACCGGTAATCCCCTCTATCTTAAGATCGACATAGTCGAGCATCAACGTTTTGCGGACCTCTGGCATTGTCTCAAGCCCGGCGGCAAGCGCATCAGCATCGGTATGCCGTGTCACGCGCAGTTCCATATCCTCGGCTTCAAGGCCCGCCATTCTCGCGAACATCATCTGGTCAATGCCTATGTTCTGGTATACCACGATCATAAACGTAATGGCGAGCGCGATCCCCGCAATCACCGTGCCGATCATCACGTAGGATTTTAAAGACGTGAACATGCTTTTCAGCCCGAGCCGTGTCTGCACATCGCCGGCGCCCGTGTGCAGCGGGAAGAAATTGCGGCGAAAGCTGTTTGCCGCAATCCCGCCGCGAAGCGCGGTGACAGGCGGAAGCTTTTTGATTTTACGGCACGAGCGCCTGACCATTGCCAGCAAAAGAAAGACCACAAGCAATGCCGCGATCAACCCCGCCGCCATATTCGTGCCCAGCGTCCACGAGGATCCAGTCACAGAGGTCAAAATCTGCCTGATGAAGGAAAACGCGGGGCCTGGAACGAATACGCCGATTATTGCCGCCGGAAGTGACAGTATGCCGTATTCCATGGTGTAGCACGCGATGATTTGTGCGCTCGTGTAGCCTGACGATTTCAGCACGCCAATTTCGTGCAAGGTATCCTCAATGTTGCTCTTGACACGGAAGCGTATCACAGACAGCGATATGAGCGCAATCAAAAGCGCGAAGGCAATGAGGAGCACAGAAATCATCGCAACCGGCGTAATCGAACCCACAGCCAACCAATACGCATTGATCTCAAAAAGAAAGTCGGAAAGATCGATATCAATCCGGGAAGCAAAATCATAGTCAAACTGCTCTGAGTCGTTGATATCCAAGAACCTGACCGCAAGGAAGACAGCGCTGCCAAATTGCTGCTTGAGCTTCTCAAAGCATGCATCCGGCACGAAGAATCTCAGCGTACTCATGCCTGCTGTCGAAAGCTCGTTGGTTTCAAAAAAGCCCGCGATCGTAAGGCCAAACGGCCTGTTCTTGTAGGTGATTGTGAAGGGTTCGCCGACAGCATAGCCCAGGCCTTTGGCGTAAATCGGCAAATAGATGGCATTCCCTTGCGGAATGGAAGGATCCTGCTCCATCATTTTCGGCGCGGAGATTTCTATCTGATTGTCTAGATTCAATATCACCGCCCTGAGCTCGATCTCTCCGCCGTAGTCCACCGTTACCTCGCCGAGGCAAACCACCTCAGAAATTTCATATTGGGACACACGGGGATCTTCTTTGAGAATATCCTCAAAAGAGGGGTTGTACTGGTCTTTTCGGAGAACAAACGCGCTATGCAAGCTGTGTAAGCGGTCAACGCTCGCATGAAAATCCTGGTCAACCCCAAGCATAACGCTGAGCCCGATGGTGATGAGCGCCGATACGATCAAGATGATCATAAACAGCGACAGGGAAGCGCCTTTGTGCCGCAAGATATTGGCCTTCGCGATGTGAAATGTTTTTTGCATGTCGCTCACCAGCCCATCTGGTCGAGGAATTTTTGCAGCTTTTCGATGCGAAGCGGTTTATCATCCCCCGCATAGGGCGGCAGCGAAAGCTCGCCAAACATCGCGCCGTCCCGCAGATAAAGAATCCGGCTGCCGCGCGCCGCTGTCTTGAGGTCATGCGTTACCAATACAATGCTCTGCCCGCCCGTGTTCAGCTCGTTCATCACATCCAGCACCGCGGCGCTCGCGGACGAATTCAGCGAGCCCGTGGGCTCGTCCGCGAAGAGCAGCGCGGGGTCGTTGATCAGCGCGCGCACGATGCCCACGCGCTGCGCCTCGCCGCCCGACAGCTGGCTGGGAAACTTATGCCAAAGCGCTTCCTCCAGCCCCACGCGGGTGAACAGCTCCGCCGCGCGCTTTGCGAGCGCCTTCTTGTTGTTTGTCAGCAGCAGGCCGCTCGCGAGCACGTTGTCCATCACGCTCATGTTGTCCATGAGGTGGATCTGCTGAAACACGAAGCCGCAGTTTTTGCGCCTGAACACGGCAAGCGCATCGTTTGAGAAAGCCGCGATGTTTTGGCCGCCGAACCAGACTTCGCCGAGCGTCGGGATATCCATGCCCGAAATCGCGTACAGCAGCGTGCTTTTGCCGCTGCCCGAGCTGCCCATGATGACGGTAAACGCGCCTTCCTCAATTTCCAGATCAAGGTTCTTGATGACGTGAAGCTGTGTGCCGCCGTTGGAAAAGGATTTGCATAATTTGTTCGTTTTGAGGATATGATTCATTTTCCCATCTCCAATTTTTGTTATCGTAATTGTGCTTGCCCGCAAATTGTATTATACTTGATCTACGAAACCATTGCTTTAACGCGGGATTATGAAATCCTTATCAATTTCTTAACGGGGATGTGACGGAGTGGCTGATTGCCTGATCATCGACGACGACGCGGATATCGCCGCGACCATCTGCGAGTATTTCAATTTGTTTGCCGTACGCTGCGAATATGCGACTGATTATGAAGAAGGCATTCAGGCTGCCCAGCAAAAGCAGCCGGCGCTTATTTTGCTGGATGTCAATTTAGGAAAGCAGACGGGTTTCGCGCTGTGCAAAAAGCTGCGTGAAACATCGGATGTGCCCATTCTCTTTATCAGCGCCAGAAATACCGACGACGATGTCTTGGCGGCGCTTGGCGTTGGCGGGGACGACTATATCACAAAGCCGTTTTCCATGGCCGTATTGCTCGCCAAAGCGAAGGCCATGCTAAAGCGCAGCGCGTCCGCCCAAACGCAAGAGGCGCAGGCCATGATACGGTTTGGCAATATCGAGATGGACCGAGGCAGCAACCGTGTTTTGCGCGGCGGCGAGCCGGTAAAGCTAAAGCCGATGGAGTATAAACTGCTGCTGTATTTAATCGACAACCGGGGCAGGCTGGTCACAAAGGATGAGCTTCTTGAAAATGTCTGGCAGGATACCTTCATTGGGGAAGGCACGCTGAGCGTACATATTCGCCATCTGCGCGAAAAGCTTGAGGAGGTTCCCAATGAGCCGCGCTTCCTCAAGACCCTTTGGGGCAGCGGCTATATGTTTGAGGAATAATCAAATCATGAGAAAATATAGTTACCTCTATATCATAGCCGGCGCTGCCATGATGACAGGCATTTTGCTGTACATGACTGCGCTGAAAATTCCTCCCCGCCCAGAAATCGACAACGCGGCGATCAACGAGATTACAAAGCAAACCGCGCTATGCTGGCAAATCCCCCGCCAGCTTGATCAAATGACCTTTGCCTATCGCTTTGTCGTGATCGACCGTGAGGGCAAGTTGGTCTACGCTTCCGATGAAAATCTGCCCGGTACCGTACCATCCGCTATACGCCAGGGATTTCTGCCGATGGATGTTACGGTTGGCACAAGCGTGGTGGGCAAGGCGCTCGTTGAAACATTCCCAAATGATTTGATAGCGCAAGAACAGGCAAAGCTTTCCCACGCCGCAGCCGCGGCTTTTATATTGCTTTGTATGCTGGCCGCCGCCATTTTGTTTGTGCTGTACCGGATGGTGATGAAGCCGTTTGAGCGCCTCAAAACGTTTGCGCATAAAATATCCACCGGCAAATTCGACGAACCGCTGCCGATGGATCGAAACAATATTTTTGGACTTTTCACGCAGAGCTTTGACATCATGCGCGCTTCCCTGCTGGAAGCGCATCAAAAAAAGCTGCTTGCGCAGCGCGCGCAAAAAGAGCTCATCGCGGCACTCAATCACGATATAAAAACGCCGGTGACTTCCATAAGGCTCACCTCGGAGCTGCTGCAGGCTGTGAACACGGATCCAGCCGTCGCGGAAAAGCTCAAGCTCATTGAGATGAAAGCCGACCAAATTGACCGGCTGATGAATGATATGCTGCGCGGCGCGCTGGAAGAATTGGAGGAGCTCACGGTCAGCGTAGCCAGCGAAGACAGCGGTGTTTTGCGCGCGCTCTTTCAAACTGCCGACAACCTTTCCAAAATACGGCTTGGCGATATTCCGTCCTGCCTTGTAGAAATCGATGTCGCGCGAATGGAGCAAGTGATCGACAATATCATAACAAATTCATATAAGTATGCCGCAACAGAGATTGATGTGGATTTCGCGATATGCAAAGAGGTTTTGCGCGTTGATATCCATGATTACGGCAAGGGGGTTCGCCCCGATGAGGTAGAGCTCATTTGCGTGAAATTCTATCGCGGCGAAAACGCGAAAGCCTCTCAAAAAGAAGGGGAGGGGCTCGGCCTTTACATTGCCAAGCAGATCATGGAAAAAATGGGCGGAGGGCTTGAGGCCTTCAACCGTGATCATGGATTTGGCGTCAGGCTTTGGATTCGGATTTCCCGGTAAACGCCTGGGCCGCATTTTATAGCGGCCCAGGCATTTCATCAAATGTTCCTTTTTCATTCCTTTACTTTCATCGAACTCACGCTAGTATACAGGAAGAAATCAACAAGCCTTTCTCGTTTGAGATTGTATAGGGGGAGATTTTACAATGAGCGAAAAATCATTCAAGGGGAAAATCAGTGCAAAGGGTATGAATATCAAAGAAATCCTTAAGACCGGCCGCCTGATACTTCGTGAGATGTCCCTTGACGATTTGCACGAAACACGAAAAATCGTATGCGATGAACAGACTATGTGGGCGTGGAATGGCGCGTGGAGCGAGGAAGAAAACCTTGCCGGGCTTGAAAAACAGCTGCGCGGATACACGGAAGACGGTTTCGGACGCTGGGCGGTTATTCTGAAAGAGACAGGCGCGTTCATCGGAATGTGCGGCTTGCAATGGTGCGAGACCGACAAGGAAAAAGTTCTCGAAATCGGCTACCTGTTCAACCGTGATTATTGGCACAACGGATACGCCACCGAAGCCGTAATCGCCTGCAAACATTACGCTTTTGACCATTTAGGATTTGATGAGGTGTTTTCGTTAGTCAGAGATATAAATATTCCGTCAATGAATGTCGCCATACGAAACGGCATGGTAATTCGAGGGCGATTTATAAAGCGTTATAAAGGCGAAGATATGCCGCACATCGTATTTTGCATCAAGCGTATGGACTGGCTGTCCGAGTTTGCTGCCAGTGATCCGGTAGCACAATAGCCAGCGAAGACAGCGGTGTTTTGCGCACGCTCTTTCAAAATGCCGACAACCTTTCCAACGTTGATATCCACGATTACGGCAAGGAGGTTCGCCCCGATGAGGTAGAGCTCATTTGCGTGAAATTCTATCGCGGTGAAAACGCGGAAGCCTCTCAAAAAGAAGGGGAGGGGCTGGGCCTTTACATTGCCAAAGCAGATCATCAAATGTTCCTTTCTTTCCCCCGTATGCCCCTCACAAAACTCCTTCAGCCCTCCTTTACAGATGCACCTGATAAAAATACCTTCCCCACTATTATCGCGGCAATAAACCAACTCATCGTATCTATTCCCGCCCTTAGCAGCATTTGCGGCATTACGCCTTTAAAAATCAAGCCTATAAAGCTATTGAAAATCATCCAGTTTAAGCCTATTGTCAGGATCGTTTCTTTCAATGCGTTCATAACCCAATTCGTCTTTTTTGCATATATGGGATACAAAATTACATATGCCACGCCGATTGCCATGCCAAACAGAATTGTCCACGCATACGTTTGGATAGGATAATTCACGATATCGCTTTCATATAATCCTGTTTTGTATCCAATCATTCTTACGATAAAGAACACAATGGCAAATAGTGCCGCCGCAAAACACTTTTTGAATATGCTCACTTCGTCCGTATATTCATTTTTCCTGTCTCTTTTTATATAAATATATGAAATTATCAGGCACAGCAAAACTACCGGTATCGCGTCGCCAAGCCCCATCATGAATTCATACCTTATAAACGCCCAACCCCATTCGGCAAACGGGGAAGCCTCTACAACAACTTCTTGCATCCCTACAATATAAATCAGTGCAAAGCTAACGCCGTATCGCAACGCAACCTGCATACGCGATAAACTCGACCTGTATCCAAAGATTCCGGTGAGCAGAGCGCAATGCGCAAACAAAACGAGATAGTATAAGCAAGCCACCACGGGAAAGCCGAATGCGCCGACCCAAATACTATCAAACTGGCTTTCATCCACCCCAGCCGGTAAGGAAGCGTGGACAGCAATGGCAAATACCATGGAAAACAAAATGCCTGCCATACTCATGCCCCGTGATTTTAACTTTCCGTTCATGTTGTAGCCCCGCCTTTTATATGATATTGCGCTCCATCCCCACCACACACTCCACATGCCCCGTCCACCCAAACATATCCACCGGCCGCACCTCCCCCATCCGATACCCCCGCTCCGCCAAGAACTTCGCGTCCCGCGCCAGCGTGGCCGGGTTGCAGCTCACATACACGATCCTCTCCGGCCTCATGCCCGCAACCGTCTCAAGCGCCGACTGCTCGCAGCCCTTGCGCGGCGGGTCCAACACCACAACGTCCGGCTTCCCCTGCCGCGCGGCGAGCACAGGCAGCACAGCCTCCACGGCGCCCGCCG
>WRGP01000234.1 GCA_009787135.1 Bacillota bacterium
CTGGTAACCGAAGGGCCGCCACAAGTTGTGGCGGCCCTCTTTTTTGTGTTCATCGCACCGCGATACAGCGGATATCCCCTGCGCGGCTATACCTCCGGCACCGTAATTTCCACCTCGCGCCCCAGCGCGGCGGAACGCGCGATGCCTTCCAAAATGGCCTGGTTATAGACGATTTGGCTTGTAGGCACGGGTGCCGCGCCGCCTGTAATGATCGCGTCCAGGAAGGAACGAATCTTGCGGTCGAACAGGCCCGGGCCTTTGGACTCGATCGCGGGGATGATCGTCTCCACCTGCTCGCCCGCGACATCGGTGTACAGCTTCATGGGGCCTCCGATGGTGCCGTTCCAGCACTCGGTGGAAGGAATGCGCAGCGCGGCCTTCTTGCCCAGAATGATGGTATCGCCGGGGGTATCCACGTGCATTGCCCACGCGATGCGGAAATCGAGAACGATGCCGCCCTCAAGGCGGATGAACGCGGCGGCAAAGTCGTCCACGTCAAAGCGGGACGCGTCCTCCGGTTCTTGATACTCAGGGGACGTGCCGAAAAAGCTGGATGTGTACCCCGTGACAGTGAGCGGCTTTGGATAGCCGATGGCGTTGAGCACCATGTCCAGCGAATAGCAGCCGATATCGCCCAGCGCGCCGATGCCCGCGGTCTTTTTTTCGATGAAGGTGCTGCTTGGGATGCCTCGGCGGCGCCCCCCGCCGGTCTGAATGTAATAGACTTCGCCCAGCGTGCCGCTTTCCACGATCTTCTTGATCATCCCCATGTTTTCATCCATGCGGGGCTGAAAGCCGACAGAGAGGATTTTGCCGCTTTTTTTCTCCGCGCGCATCATGGCGATGGCTTCGTCCAGCGTGACGCACATGGGTTTCTCAAGCAGGACGTGGACACCCGCGTTCAGCGCTTCAATGGCGCACTCGGCATGGGTCACGTTATAGGTGCAGACCGATACGGCGTCCAGCGCCTCGCTTTCGAGCATGGCCTTATGGTTTGGGTAAAGGCGCGCGCCCGTAAGGCCATAGTGCTTGGCAAACTTTGAGGCTTTGCCTTCCACCAAATCCGCCAGCGCGACAATCTCCACATCCGGCTGGCGCAGATAGCTCTCGACATGCTCTTCGGCAATCCAGCCGGTGCCAATAATGCCGACCTTGATTTTTTGAGCCGCGTAGACTTTTTCCTCTTCTTTTTGTTGCCGGAAATTGGATAGCACCTTATCTCCGATAGGCATACTCTCTCTTCTCCTTATATATGTTTATTTTGATTGCCTTGCCACGCCGATTCCACGAAGCGTTTCAATGCTCATCGCCGCGGCCTCCAAGGGAGCGCGACCCTTGGACAGATCCTGCTCGACGACGAACCACCCGGCGCCGCTTTCAAGACTCGCGGCCACAATGCTAAGGATATCTTGGCAGCCATATCCGACAGGGCGGAACTCAAAGGCTGTTTTCGTTCGATCTACGGTATCCTCCTGCCCGATAAGTTCATAGGGGGACACGCCGCCTTTCTCGCCAACATAATCTTTCAGGTGCACAATGGGGCAACGGCCCGCGTATTTGCGGATATAGGCGGCCGGGTCCTCGCCCGCGTATTTCACCCAACATACGTCAATCTCCGTTTGCAGTATACGGGCGGGCACAGCGTCATAGAGAAAATCAAGACCATACTGGCCGCTGATGGGGAGGAATTCGAAATCATGATTATGATATAAAAGCTGAATGCCCGCCGCTTCACACAGCTGGCCAAACTGGTTGATCCGCCGCAGCACGCGCGAAAACCCCGGCGCGCCGGGCCGCGTTTGCTCGTCAAGGTAGGGTATGGCGATGTGCGGACAGCCAATTTTCTTGTGGAAGGAAATGACGCCGAACATATCGTCCTCAATCATCTGAAGCGGCACATGGCTGGAGATGGCGATAAGGCCATGCTCCGCCATCAGGGCGACGATAGCCTCCGCGCTGTGGCCATAGAAGCCCGCGAACTCCACGCCGTCGTACCCAAGACGGGAAACTGTTTGAAGAACGGAACCAAGATTTTGCGCGGCCTCGTCCCGCGCCGAATACAATTGGTACGCGATGGGTCTTGTTTCCATATTCTCACCTCACATTTTTGTATATATTCTACATGATAGGGCAAAACCCTTGTGAAATCGCGCGACGATATGAGCGCAAAGAAAAAATTTTTGAAAGGAGCGCTCCCGGCGGCCTCCGCTTCCATTTACCGGATACACTTTGCCTTTATGCCCTATCGGCATGGGGCAGGTCCGTTTTGTATGTGTTCTCCATCGCATATCCACCCCGTCACCAATAAAAAAACAGCGGATCGCCTACGCTCTCCGCTGTTTCCGGGACGCCTTATGGCGGCGGCCCTGGGTTCCCCTCTCCTCTATACCAATAGGCCCTTTACCAAGACGCTTTCGCCGCCTCGTTTATACAGGCCTGATGGTCAGAATCTACTTTCGCCGTGCCATGGGTTTTGCTGTTCAAAAAATGAATACAGAATTGCCCGTCGAAATCATTATCATAAATGCTCTGTTCACCGTGCGGCATACCGTTCATGGACGCCGCGAACACGCGCCCGCTGCATAGAATCAGGATGGGCCTCCGATTCCAGCTCCAGCTGCCCCCATAGATTTTTTTCAGCTTTGCCGTATCTTCCTTGGTCAACGGCTCCGCGTCCATGTGGCTGGCGCCGTATAGATGCTTGGCGCGGAAGGTAACCCCGCTCCTTACATCCTTGATAGTAACATACGTGCCCTTGGGGATGACCATGGACACGGAATCCTTGTACCAATCCAGCTTCTCTGACTTGGAAGTTTTACCGCCTGTGTCGCCCGAGGCGGAACTTGAGCTTGTCCCTTTGTCATTGGCCGCGTTTTCCCCAAACAGAATCTTGACCGTCGTCTTGCCCGCGACACCATCCTGTGACAGGCCGCGCGCCTTTTGGAACTTCTTTACCGAACTCTCCGTGCTCGGGCCAAAAATGCCGTCGCAAGAGCCGTCGTAATAGCCTACGATCTTCAGCGCCTGCTGAAGTTTTTTGACATCGTTGCCGCGGTCGCCCAGCTTGCTGGTGGCGGGCGCGCTCCCCAGTTCCGACACCCTGGAAGGGAGCGATTCGCTGGATTTGACGGAAGAGCCGCCAGAGGAAGCGGAACTGGGCTCCGGGTTGGTCTTGGAGACGAACTCTTTGGACACATAGCCGGACACAACGCTGTTATATCGAACGTAATACCAGCCGCCCTCTTCCTTGAGGATGGTCAGCTTCTCCCCATGATCCGCGCACCGGAGCACCTTGCCATTCTTGGACGGGGTGGCGCGTATGTACAATCCAGTTGACGTCACATACCCAACAGACTCCGCCAATGAAACGCCTGACAACGGCATCAAGCACCCCAAAATCAGCACAATGGCGATTCCTTTCCGAATCATGACATGTCCTCAACTTTCAGGATCAATACATTAAATATATTACAAATTTGTTTCGTTGTCAAGCCCGCATTGTAAGAACTTTCCTCCTTCGCTTCATCTAAATACAAAAAAACATTCCGTTTCTGTGATAAAAACGGAATGCTTTGTAACAGCTCGCCTGGCGAACCGGCGGCTACTCAACCACGCGGAACGCCGCGAACGGCCAGGCGACCAAGCGCACCTTGCCGATGATCTGACCGCGGGAAAGCTGGCCTACGCCGGGCGCGTGGCTGTCATTGGAATTGGAACGGTTATCCCCCAGCACAAAGTAGTGCCCCGCCTTAACAACCTCCTCAGGGTAGTTATAGTTTGGCTTATGGACGATATACGCTTCCTCTATTGATTCGCCGTTTATGTACAGCGTCCCGTCATGTACGGCCACCGTATCCCCGGGCACGCCGACAATGCGCTTAACAAAGTTCGTGCCGCCCCTGTCAGGGTAATGGCAAATGACCACGTCGAACCGCTGCGGATCGTTAAAGAGATACTGGTATTTGGTCGTGATCATGTATTCATTGTTTTGCAGGGTTTCGAGCATGGAGTTGCCGTCCACGCGCACTGGCTCAAAGATAAACGTTCGAATCAGAAACGCCGCAGCCAGGGCCACTACGACGACCATCACCCATTCCAATATTTCACGGCTCAAGGACTTCTTTTTCTCACTTTCCGCCCCTGCCGAAGGCTCCTCCCGCACAGGTTCCTGTACCTGGCTGTTGAAATCCGCCATGGTCTGTGTCTCCTTTCTTCCTGCCCGCGCGCCCTATTGCTTTTCCCGCTCCACCAATTGCTTTCTGCGCTTGAAAAACGTCTCTCGGTCCATCATTACGATGCGCGCGCATCCTTTACAGCGAATTTTGATATCCGCGCCGGTTCGAATGACCGTCCACTGGTCGCTGCCGCACGGATGCCGTTTGCGCATTTGCACCACATCGTGTAGCCGCACATCCTCCATACGGTCATCCCCTCCACGCCTACCGTAGTATACCACGTAATCCGGTCCGTTTCAAATGAAAAAACCGCATGAACCGCAGTTTATGCGGTTTTATGCGGACGCTTAGCGTATGCTCCTCGCCTCGCTCAGCGGCCACACGACCATGCGGACCCTGCCGAGGATCTGGTCGCGCGCCAGCTGGCCGATGGACGAAAGGTGGCTGTCGCTGGAATTGCAGCGGTTATCCCCCAACACAAAATAATGCCCTTCCTCCACGGTTATTTCTTCCATGAAATAGTCCGCCCGATACTCAATGTACTCCTCTTCCACAAGCTCACCGTTGACAAACAGCATGCCGCTGTACATGGCCACCGTATCCCCCGGCACCCCGACAATCCGCTTGACAAAATTCGTCGCGCCCCGGCCGGGATAGCGGCAAATCACCACATCAAACCGCTCCGGCTCGCCCAGCAGGTAATCAAATTTTGTCACGATCATCAGGTCCTTGTCCTTTAGCGAATTCATCATGGAACTGCCCTCCACGCGCACCGGCTGGGCGATGAGGGTGGTCACAAACAGCGCGATACCCAGCGCGATGATGGCGCCGCGCAAGAAGGAGCGCGCCTCATGGGCGATGTCCCGCTTGCTCTTCGGCTTCTTTGGCGTAACAATCATCCGTCACCCCTCCTTTTTTATGATTCGCACACAAATGAAGTATATCATACGTATATTTCTATATCAACGCACAGTGTTTGCACATTTGGGCAGATTTAGGGAGCGGAACAGACGGGGTTCTTACGGGGATGATTCCCCCTAAGCGGGGTAGGGGGCAAAGCCTCTCCCCGGCGTTCCCTCACGAAATCCCCGCGCCTTCGCGGCCTTGCCCAGCCTCTCCAGCGCCCTCTCCAGCTCCGCCCGCGGCAGGGCCAGGTTCAACCGCATAAACCCTTCCCCTTCCTGCCCAAACGCTTTGCCCTGGCCGAGGATCAACATAGCCTCCCCGCGCGCGAACCGCGCGAGCTCCGCATCGGCCATGCCAAGGCCGCGCCAGTCCGTCCATGCAAGGTATGTTCCCTGCACAGGCAATAGACGTATCGCTGGCAGGTTGTCTTGCAGCCAATTTTTTAAAAAACTAAAATTTTGCCGAACATAGGCGAGCATCGCGTCCAGCCAGGGCTCGCCCTTGGTATACGCGGCCAGGGTCGCGTGGTAGCCAAAATAGGCGATGTTTGAATACCCGTCGGCATGCACGCGCTCGCGCAAGCGCGCCCGAAGCGTTTCGTTTGGGATGATCGCGTTGGAAATTTGCAGCCCCGCCAGGTTAAACGACTTGCCAGGGGCGGTCAGGATCACGCATTGATCCGCCATCTGCGGCGCCGCCTGCGCGAACACGATATGCTTTCCATATAATTCCAAATCAAAATGAATCTCATCGGACACGACAAGCACATGGTGCTCCCCGCAAATGTCCGCCACCGCGCCAAGCTCCTCCCGCGTCCAGATGCGCCCGACCGGATTGTGCGGGCTGCACAGGAACATCATCTTCGCGCGCGGGTCCGCCGCCTGCCTTCGCAGGCCGTCCAAATCCATGTGGTAGACGTCATCCTCCCCCCGCGTCAGCGGATTGAAAACCGGCTCGCGCCCGTTGGCCAATACCGCCTCACGAAAGGGATAATACCCCGGCGATTGGATAATCACACGCTCGCCCGGCTCCGTAAACGCGCGAACCGCCACGCACATGGCGGGCACCACGCCGTTTTGCGGCACGATCCACGCATGCCGCGTTTCCCACCCGTGCCGCCCGCGCATCCAGCCGGCCACGGCGTCATAATACGCGCCGTCCGGGTCCGTATAGCCAAACGCGCCGTGCCGCGCGGCGCGCTCCATGACCTCTGTCACGCACGGCGGGCCGCGGAACTCCATATCCGCGATGGACATGGGCACAACATTCGCCGCCTTTTCCGCGTCCGTGCGCCGGTCCCACTTGGCGCAGCCCATGTTGTTTCGGTCTATTGGGGTATCAAAATCGAATGTGGGCATTGCGCTCCTCCTTAGCTTCTTTTGAACCCGCCTTCGCTGGCGATGACCTGCCCCGTGATCCATTTCGCATACGCGCTGTGCAGAAAAAGCGCCAAATCAGCGGCGTCGTCCGGCGTGCCCCAGCGCCCGGACGGGAACATCTTTGCCACGGACGCATGCGCTTCCCCAAAACAATAGCCGGTATCATTGGGCCCCGGATTGATGCAATTCACCCGTATATTCCTGTCCCCAAGCAAATAGGAAGTCTGCCTGCACAGGCAGATAATCGCCTCTTTTGATACACAGTAGGCGATTTCATTGACCATAGGGCCCATATACTGGCCGCTTGTAAACAGCGTAATCGCGTTGTCCTTCCTGATGTCGGCCTGGTTCGCAAAGGCCTGTATCATCATCATGGAAGCGCGGACGTTCACGAGCAGATGGGCGTCTATATGCTCCGGCGTCCACCGGCCTATCTCCCCACAGGCTGAATAGGCATGGTTTAGCACCAGCCCGTCCAGGCCGCCCAGCTTTGACGCGGCTTCCTCCACGGCCTGTTCCGCGACGCCTGGTTTTGCCAAATCCCCCGCCGGGAGCGCCGTCACCGCAAGCCCCAGCCCGCAAAGCTGATTTGCCAGCGTCTGCGTGCCATTCGGCGCGGCGGATTGGTACCCCATCGCCATGTCATATTCTGAAAACCCATGGATAGCGACTGCGGTCCCGGCCTGGGCAAACCGTTTGGCAAGCGCCGCCCCAATGCCCAAGGGACGGCTTACGCCAGTGATGAGGATTTTCTGTCCATCCAACCGCAGAGACGAACCGCTCATAGGTAACCCCTTCCTTATGTTTACTTATAAAGTCGTTATCCTTTTTAAGACAATGCCCTCGTCCGCAAACACAATAAGGTACACCCGGCGGTTGGGCCGTTTGTAGCCAGGCGCGCCGTTTCGCGCTTCCCATGACAGCGCCGGGGTCGAAAGCCCGTCCCACCAAGCCATATCAATTTCTCCGTCCGCAACGCGGTCAAAGCCCTCCGTCCATAGCGGAATATCCTCCGGCGCGACTTTGAGCGCAACCCTGATATCATAATCGGACGGGCCCGGCACCCAGCCGCCCGCGTTGTCATGGTATTCGATATGATACTCAGCCTCCAGAACCGGGGAGAACATTTTGAAATACGGCTCGAGAAAAGCAAGCTTTTCGTTTGGATTGGCAAAAGATGAGCTCCAGGTATCCGTCGTGAGGCTCTCTTTTTCAGGCGGCGGGCGTTTCAGAAAAGAACGCGCCGCCGTGCCAAGCGGAACGAGCATAAGCAGGCAAAGCGCTGTTTTCATGAAAGCTATGCAGGCCTTCCTCCTCACCCCGCGTTCTCCTCCCTCCTCCGCATTTACATCCGCCGCAAATCCGTATCGCGCATCGTCAAGCCAATCCGCTTTCGCCCGGCATCCACCTCCAGCACCCATACCTTCACCACATCCCCTACCTTGCACACCTCGGACGGATGCCGTATAAACCGCTCGCTCATGCGCGAGACATGCACCAACCCATCCTGATGCACGCCAATATCCACAAAGACCCCAAAATCCGTCACGTTGCGCACGGTGCCCGCCATTTCCATGCCCGGCGCGAGATCGGCAAGATCCAGCACATCCTCGCGCAGTATGGGCGGAGGCAAATCCTCACGCGGGTCGCGGCCCGGCTTCATCAGCTCCTGTACGATATCCAACAGCGTGGGCTCGCCAATGCCAAGCTTCTTCGCCAACGCCGCCGGCCCCGCTTCCCTCACGCGGCCGGCCAGCTGGGCCAGCGCGCCTTTGGGGATATCCGCCGTCTCATACCCCAAGAGCCGCAGCAACCCCTCCGCCGCCCCATAGGACTCCGGATGCACAGCCGTCGCGTCAAGCGGGTTTTCGCTGTCCGCCACGCGCAAAAACCCCGCGCACTGCTCAAACGCCTTGGGCCCCAGCCCGCGCACCTTGCGCAATTGAGGCCGCGAAAGAATGGGCGTCTCCTCGCGGTAGGCGACGATGTTCTTCGCCAGCAC
This sequence comes from Bacillota bacterium, assembly GCA_009787135.1. GTDB lineage: Bacteria > Bacillota > Clostridia > Christensenellales > Aristaeellaceae > Avichristensenella. The sequence continues at coordinate 8,463 of WRGP01000234.1, forward strand.
CGGGCCAATGCCCGCCACACGCGCGAGCAGCGCCGCCGACGCGGTGGCAACCTCCACGCCTACCGCGTTGACGCACGCCTCGACCACGCCATCCAGCGCGGCCGTAAGCTCCGCCTCCTTCAAATCATGCTGGTATTGCCCCACGCCAATGGCCTTAGGGTCGATCTTCACCAGCTCGGCCAACGGATCCTGCATGCGCCGCGCGATAGAAACCGCGCTGCGAAGCGACACATCAAACTGCGGAAATTCCTCCGCCGCCAGCTTGGAAGCGGAATACACCGACGCGCCCGCCTCGCTGACAATGGCGTACCGCACGCCTTCCGGCAGGGAGGGGAGCAGCGACGCGATAAACCCCTCCGCCTCGCGGGACGCCGTGCCGTTGCCGATGGCGATCGCCGTCACCCCATGGCGCGAGACCATCCCGCGGATCAGCGACGCGGCCTCCTCCCGCCGGCGCTCCTGCCCCGGCAGCGTAAAGTGCCCTACGCCGGTCTCCAGCACCTTTCCCCCTTCGTCCACCACGGCCAGCTTGCAGCCGGTGCGAAAGCCAGGGTCCACACCCAGGGTCACGCGCCCTTTGATGGGCGGCTGCATCAGCAGGGGCCGAAGGTTGTCCGCAAACACCCGCACAGCGGCCGCCCCGGCGCGCTCCGTCATGTCCGCGCGCGCCTCCCTCTCCAAGGCCGGATACAGCAGCCTGTCCCACGCGTCCTCCACCGCCATCGCCACTTGGCGGCCGCAGGAATTTCGGGCCGTCACAAACGCCTTGTCAAGGATGGAAAGCGCCTTGTCCGCGTCCATGCGCACGCGCGCCTTCAGCCAGCCCTCGCGCTCGCCCCTGTCCACGGCCAGCACGCGGTGGCCGGGCATGCCGGCGACCGCGCCCGAGAATTCATAGTATTGGCGGTATACGCTCTCGCCCTCTTTTGCCTGCTTGCATTGCAGCATGCCCGTGCCAGCCACCTGCCGCCGAAGCTCCCGCCGCGCCTCGGCATCCTCCGATACCATCTCCGCGATGATGTCCCGCGCGCCTGCCAAGGCCGCCTCCGCGTCCGGCACGTCCTTTCGCGCGTCCACAAACCGTGCCGCCAAGTCTTCCGCGGTGCCGGGGATCTCCTCCTGCGCCATCAGCCGTGCGGCCAGCGGTTCCAGCCCTCTTTCCTTGGCGAGGGTCGCGCGGGTGCGGCGCTTTTGCTTGAAGGGCCGGTAGGTATCCTCCAATTCCGCCAGCGTCCGCGCCTCGGCAAGCCGCGCGGCCAGCGCGTCCGTCAGCACCCCCTGCTCCTCCATCGACCGCTCGATCGCCTCACGCCGCTTGTCCAACCCGCGCAAATACGCGAGCCTCTCGCCAAACATGCGAAGCACCTGATCGTCAAGCCCGCCCGTGGCCTCTTTGCGGTAGCGGGCAATAAACGGGATCGTATTCCCCTCCTCAATGAGCGCGGCAACGCGTCCGGCCTGGCTATCGCTCAGGCCGAATTCCTTCGCCAATACCGCCGTATGGTTCATTCATTTTCTTCCTTATCTAATTTAGAGATTAACGCGCTGTCCACGCGCCTGTCCTCAATCTTTTCTACTTGAATGCGCAGCCCGAACGCCTCCACCACGGGCGTGGCCCCATCCTCCGGGATGACGGACATCTGGCTGTATACCAGCCCGCCGAGCGTATCGTATTCGTCGTCCAGCGGCAGGTCCGCCCCCAGCGCCTCGCCGAGCGTCTCCAAGTCCACCGACCCGCTCACGCGCCAGAGGTTTGGCTCCAGCTGGTTAACCGCCTGCTCTTCCATAGGATCGAACTCGTCAAAGATCTCCCCCACGATCTCCTCCAGCAAATCCTCCATGCTCACGATGCCGCTGGTGCCGCCGTATTCGTCCACCACAATGGCCAGATGCGTCTTGTTCTTCTGCATATCGCGCAGCAGCACGTCCGCGCGCACGGTCTCCGGCACAAAGTACGCCGGGCGGATCAGGTCTTTGAGGGGCTTTGACCGCTCCTCCTGCAGGCTGAGCAAATACTCGCGCGTGCTCAGCGTGCCCACGATATCGTCAATGTCCTCATCATAGACGGGAAACCGCGAAAACCCCGTCTCGCGGATCGCGCGCATAATCTCCTCCTGAGAATCGGCCAGGGAAAAGGCGCATACGTCGGTGCGGTGCAGCATCACGTCCTGGGCTGTCTGGTTGTTGAACTCAAAGATGTTTTCAATCAGCTCCGCCTCGCCCGCTTCAATGGCGCCCTGTTCCTCGCCGATGTCCACCAGCATGCGGATGTTCTCCTCCGTGACCTCCTCATCCCCGCCCTCCGCCGGCACATGCAGCACGCGCAGCACCGCGTTCGTGGACAGGGTGAGCAGCGCCACGACAGGCGCCAGAAGCGTGGATAGCGCGCGGATCACGCCGGCGGAAAAGCGGGCTACCTTATACGTGTGCCGCATCGCGACGCGCTTGGGCGCAAGCTCGCCAAAGACCAGCGTAAAATACGCAAGTATGACGGTGATCACGACAACACAGGCGGATTCAAGCGTTTTGGGGGACATGAACGTAAGGCCCCATCCCGTCAGCACCCGCGCCAGACGGCCTGAGAAGTGGCTGGCCGCAAAGGCGCTTCCCAAAAAGCCCGCCAGCGTGACGCCGACCTGAATGGTGGATAGGAACCGGGTCGACGACTGCAACAACACCAGCATATTGGCGGCCTTGCGGTCGCCCTGCTCGGCTTGCCGTTTCACCTTGTTTTCGCTCAGGGAGATGACCGCGATCTCGGTCGCGGCAAAAAAAGCGTTGATGAGGATGAGCGCGATCTGCAGCAGCAACCGGCCCCATATAGGGTCAGGCACGTCGGATGACAACAAGAATTCCCCCCTTTTGATATACGACACCGCGCTTTTGTATACCCTTGCCCGTCAAAGTATATCATAGGCGGCCGCAAATGGCAATGTGCTCGCCTTTGGTTTCTCCGCGCCCATCCGTGAGCCGTTTTGTTTTCAGATTCCACCGGTATTTACGCCAAAAGAGCGCCGTTCATTATTTTGGCTCAAACGCGGGGTTTCATTGCATTTTACCGCATGGTATGATATCGTTAGTCGTATATTTTTAAGTATCAGCAAGGAGGCGTTATTCATGAGGCGTTCCCTGGCGGTTTTGTTGGGCATCACCATGATTCTGTCCCTGTTCATCCCCTCCGTTCTGGCGGAAGAAGCTACCTTGACCCAGCTGTATGGATCGGAGATCACCACGCTGAACTACCTGATCACAGGCAATACGAACGACTTTCGCCTGTCCGCCAAGATGATAGATACTTTGGTGGAGTATGACCGCTATGGCCAGGTACAGCCCTGCCTCGCGGCGTCTTGGGAGGTCAGCGAGGACGGCCTTGTCTGGACGTTCTACCTGCGCGAGGGCCTCAAGTGGGTCGATGGCGGCGGCCATCCCGCGGCGGATTTAACCGCCCATGACTTTGAGGCCGCCGCCAAATATATCTTGAACGCGCAGAACGCCTCCGTCACCGCCAACATAGTCTATGAGGTCGTAGAGGGCGCGAAAGCGTACTACGACGGCACCGCCACGCCGGACGAGGGCAAGGAACCCGCCCCTGTGATGGAATGGGAGACTGTCGGCGTCAAGGCGCTGGACGATCTGACCATTCAGTACACGCTGGCGGCGCCTGTCCCGTACTTCCTCTCCATGCTGACGTATGTATCCTTCATGCCGGTGAATGAAAAGTTTCTTGCGGCGCAGGGCGAGAACTTCGGCCTGGCCACGGGCAATGACACGATCCTCTATTGCGGCGAATACTACCTCTCTGCGTTTAGCCCGCAGGAAAAGCGCGTGCTGACCCGGAACGCCGAAAACTGGAACGCGGACAGGGTTTACATCACGACCCTTCTATACCTGTACAACAAAGAATCCAACACCGTGGGGCCTGAAATGTACCTGCGCGGCGAAATAGATTACGTGGAGGAATTCGATACCGCCATCGCCATGGAATGGCTGAACGACCCCGTCAAGGCGGATTATATCTGCCCCCTCCGCCCAACGAGCTTCTATTCCTACTTCTACGCCTTTAACTTTGACCCGCTCTTTGACGCGGTGTACGAGCCGGAGAATTGGAAGCTGGCCGCCAATAACGAAAACTTCCGCAAGGCTATCTATCACGGCCTGGACCGCCTCAAGGCCATGACCATCATCGACCCGTGGAACCCGGAAGCGCTAATCTACAATTCCGTCACACCGCCTTCGTTCGCCTCTCTAAACGGCACGGATTACACCGTCATGGGCGACTTAGCCCCCATTACCAGCCTTGGCCTTGATACCTTCAACGAGGCGAAGGCCCTCGAATACCGCGACGCCGCCAAGGCTGAGCTGGAAGCCGCGGGCGCCGCGTTCCCCATCAAGGTCCTCATGCCCTACAACCCCACGACCCAAGGCTGGGACGAAGAATGCCAGGTCGTCGAGCAGCAGCTGGAGGCTCTGCTGGGCAGCGGCTTTATCGACATCATCGTGGAAGCGGGCCCGTCTACGGGCTTTCTCTCGGAGGTGCGCCGCAGCGGCAAGTACGCCCTGCTCAAGTGCAACTGGGGGCCGGATTACGCCGACCCGCAGACATACACGGACCCCTTCTCTGACGGCAACACGTATAACTTCATGTACAAGGGCATGGAGGGCGGCTTTGTGGAGGCGTACTACGCCTTGGTCGCGGACGCCATGGCTATCACGGGCGATACGGAGGCCCGCTATGCCGCCTTTGCCAAGGCGGAAGCGTTCCTCATCAACAACGCCGTGATCATCCCTGTCGGCCGCGGCACCGGCGGTTACCTAGCGGCCAGATATGACCAGTTTGAAAATCCGTTCGCGCCCTTCGGCATCTCCATCTATCGCTACAAGGGCGTCTCCCTGCTGGACCACCCCGTGAACACGGACGAGTATTTCGACTGCTATGACAAGTGGCTGGAGGAGCGCGCGGCGCTGGTGGGCGAGTAAAACAAGTACGAGTGAAAGGCAGGGGCCGCATGACCCCTGCCTTTCACTCGCGTGAACCCGCGGTTGCCGTAAGGAGGCCTGTGTTTTGCTGCACTACATCGCCAAGCGCCTGTTCGCCGCGCTTATCACCCTGATGATCGTCATCACCATCGTGTTCATCCTCGTCCGACAGATGCCCATTGAGGGCTATTTTGACAACTTTGACAAGCTGGATCCGTCGGTGATCCGCGCGCGGCTTGCGCAGATGGGCCTTACCGACCCGCTTCCCCTCCAATTGAAAAACTTTTTTATCAAGCTATTCCATGGCGATTTAGGCGTATCCGCCCGCTACAGCGTTGGCGCGCCCATTGCCGGCATCCTTGCCAGGAAAGCCCCGCTCTCCATGGCGCTCGGCCTCATTGCCATGGCGCTCTCTCTGTCCCTTGGCATCCCGCTGGGCGCGGCCATGGCGCGCTCCAAAGCAAAATTCTGGGATAAGCTCGGCGCCGCTTTCATCGCGTTTGTCAGCGCGGTTCCCGCCGCGGTATACCATATTTTTATTCAGGCCTACGGCTCAAAGCTTGTCGGCGCGCCCATGCTCTTTGACAGGGGCACGCTTTCTTCATGGATTCTGCCCATCTTTTCCCTGTCCCTTGGCAATATCGCCTATTACGCGATGTGGCTGCGGCGGCACATGGTCGATGAAATGAACAAGGACTATGTTACGCTTGCCCGCGCCAAGGGCGTGGAAAGCCGCCATATTACCATGGCCCACGTGTTCCGCAACGCGTTCGTGCCCATGATCCAATACATCCCCAACGCCATCCTGTATACGGTCGTCGGCTCCATCTACGTCGAATCCCTCTACTCCGTGCCCGGTATGGGCGGCCTCTTGGTGGACGTCATCAGGCGGCAGGACAACCCGATGGTGCAAATCCTCGTCATGATCTACAGCTGCGTTGGCGTTGTGGGCCTTTTGCTGGGCGACCTGCTGATGACAGCCATTGATCCGCGCATCAGCTTCGCGAAAAAGGAGGGCGCGCGCTAATGGTCAAACTTCGCGAAGCAAAAAGCCGAGGGCTGGAGGACGCGCTGGAAAATTCCCTATTGGGCGATATGCCGCCACCTTCTGACATAGACGGCCTGTTCACGCCCGCCATCTTAAACGCGGCGGACGCGGAGCGCGCGGGCTACTCCGAATATTCCTACTGGCGCAGCACCTTCCGCGTCTTTCTCAGAAACCGCGCAGCCGTGTCTCTTCTCACCGTGCTGGCGGCGCTGCTTTTGTTTACCTTCCTTCAGCCGCTGCTGCCCGGCCAATACCCCGCCACGCTGATCATCAACCATCCCATCACCAAACTGCAGATGGCCAACGTGTCTCCGTCGCTGACCACAGTGAAGAAGGCCGTCCCGGCCGGCACGCGGCTTGTCGTCGTTCCCAGCGGCATAGAGGGCTGGACAGCCGTCACGAACGTGGCCGGCGCCATCCAGCGCCGTGAGGCGGTCACGGCTACCGAATACCACGGCGCGTGGCTGCGCGTGACCTATAAGGGCATGGACGGCTACATCGCAAACAATTTCACCACCAAGCTCAAGCTGCCGGAGGATCCCGCGGCTGTTCCGTACGAAACCCAGTCCAACTTCCAGATGAACCTGTACACCTCCATGGACGACTACACCAACAACGGCGCGGCGCTGTTTGTGGAGACCAGCCTGCTTGAATTTTCTCCAGACGGAAAGTTCGCCGTCACGAAAGACGCGGCAAAGCTTCGAACCATGCCCTCCGCAAACGCCTTCTGGTTTGGCACGAATATCCTGGGGCAGGACCTGTGGGCGCTTGTCTGGTCCGGCACGCGCACGTCGCTGTTTATCGGCTTCATGGTCGCGCTGGTGGAGGCTGTCATTGGCATTCTGATCGGCGTGCTGTGGGGCTATGTGCGCGGGCTTGACCGCGTTCTAACGGAAGTGTACAACGTGGCGGACAACATCCCCACCACCATCGTGCTGATCCTTGTCTCCTACATCATGCGCCCCGGCGTGGCGACGCTGGTGTTCGCCATGTGCCTGACGGAATGGGCCGGCATGGCGCGCTTCATCCGCAACCAGATCGTCATCCTCCGCGATCGCGATTATAACCTGGCGTCGCGCTGCCTTGGCTCCGGCACATGGCGCATCATCACCAGAAACCTGCTCCCCTATCTGGTGTCGGTCGTCATGCTGCGTATGGCCATGGCCATTCCCTCCGCCATTGGCAGCGAGGTGTTCATCACGTATATCGGCCTGGGCCTGCCGGTCAGCATCCCGTCCCTGGGCAACCTGATCAACGTCGGCAGGAGGCTCGTCTCCACCTCGCAGAGCTACCAGCTCGTATTCCCCACCATTGTGCTGTCCATCGTGACCATTTCGTTCTATATGATCGGCAACGCCTTCGCGGACGCCGCGGACCCTAAGAACCACGTGGCGTAGGCGGGGAGCGGGCGGAACGGGGCGAGGACGCCAGGCGGCTGTGCCCCCGCGCTCCCGCTTGGGGGCATGATCCTTCTCAGAACCCTTCCTTTCAGCCCTATACGCAAAGGAGCTGTACGTTATGGAAACCATCTTGCGCGTTTCCGATCTGGGCGTGAAGTTTAACCTCCGCGGTCAGGTGCTCACCGCCGTCCGGGGCGCTTCGCTGGATCTATATAAGGGCGAAAGCCTGGCCATTGTGGGCGAGAGCGGCTCGGGCAAGTCCGTATTGATCAAAACGTTTATGGGCATGCTGGACAAAAACGGCTGGATCAGTCAGGGGAGCATCGAATATGACGGCAAAGACCTGGCCGCGTTCCAAACGGAAAAGGAATGGCTGGCAATCCGCGGGCGGGAAATCGCCATGGTGATGCAGGATCCCATGACCAGCCTCAACCCGCTGAAGACCATTGGCGCGCAGATCGGCGAGGCGGTCCGTCTCCACCAGGGCCTATCCGGCGAGGCGCTGCGCGGGGCTGTGCTGGACATGCTGACCGATGTCGGCATTCAAAATCCCCAGCGCCGCGCCAGGCAATACCCGCACGAATTCTCCGGCGGCATGCGCCAGCGCGTCGTCATTGCCATCGCGATCGCCTGCAGGCCTAAAATACTCATCTGTGACGAGCCCACCACAGCCCTGGATGTCACCATCCAGGCGCAAATATTGGACCTGATCAGAGCGCTAAAGGCCAAATACAGCCTTACCACCCTGTATATCACCCACGATCTGGGCGTGGTCGCCAACGTAGCCGACCGCATCGCGGTCATGTACGCGGGCGATATCGTTGAACTGGGCACCACGGAGGAGGTCTTCTACGCGCCCGCGCATCCGTATACGTGGGCGCTTTTGTCCTCCCTGCCGCAGCTTGGCGTCAAAGGCCGGAAGCTTTACGCCATTCAGGGCACGCCGCCGAGCCTTTTGAGCAGGATCAAGGGCGACGCGTTTGCCCCGCGCAATCCCTACGCCCTCAAAATCGACTTTGAATACCGCCCGCCGTTCTTTGCCATCACGCCAACGCATAAAGCGCGGACATGGCTGCTTGACCCGCGCGCGCCAAAGCTCGCGCCGCCGGAGATTATCCGCAAGCTGCGCAGCGCCTACGGAGGGGAAAACCATGCCAAATAAGCGCGAGATTCTTTTGTCGGTTCGCGATATGGAGGTCGCCTTCGGCAGAGGCCGGAACCGGCATAAGGCCGTGGACGGCGTCAGCTTTGACGTCTACCGGCGGGAAACCTTTGGCCTGGTCGGCGAAAGCGGCTCGGGCAAAACAACCATCGGGCGCGGCATCATCCGCATCCATCCTTTGACAAAAGGGGAAATCACGTTCAAGGGCGAGCGCATTGACGGCAGAATCGGCCGCGGCCCTGACCGTATGGTCACGCGCAGGATCCAGATGATCTTTCAGGACCCCATGGCGTCGCTCAACGAGCGCGCGAAGGTGGATTATATCGTCTCCGAAGGGCTGTACAACACGCGCAAGGGCATCGCGGCGGCGGACCGGCGGGCGCTCGTGAGCAAGGCGCTGCTGGATGTGGGCCTTTTACCGGAGTTTGCCAGCCGCTTCCCGCATGAGTTTTCAGGCGGGCAGCGCCAGCGCATCGGCATTGCCCGCGCGTTGATTATGGAGCCGGAGTTCATCATCGCGGACGAGCCCATTTCCGCGCTCGACGTCTCCATCCGCGCCCAGGTGCTGGGCCTCATGAGCGACCTGAAAGAAAAGCGCGGGCTAACCTACCTGTTCATCTCGCACGACCTTTCCGTCATGCGCTTCATCTGCGACAGGATCGCCGTCATCCACAAGGGAAAGCTGGTGGAATTGGCGGAGACGGAACTTCTCTTCCGCCACCCGCTCCACCCCTATACGCGCGCGCTGCTGTCCGCCATTCCCCTTCCAGATCCCATCGCGGAGAAAAAGAAGGTGCTGGAGGTATACAGCGCGAGCCATCCCGACTATGGTCGGTATCCGCCCGCCTTTACGGAGGTTGAGCCGGATCACTTTGTGCTGGGCAGCAAAAGGGAGTTGGACGCGTATCGGGCAAGGCTTGAAAAGTGAAGGCGGGCGGATGAGGAGACGGCGCAAAAATGGGCTGTAAGGGATTGATCCCTTACGCGGGGTTCCAGGGAGCGGAGCCCCCGGCCCTCCCCCCTCATTCCCCCACGCACAAGGAGGTTCTCCATGCTCACCTACGACCTGGCCACAGCCCGCGCTTGGGCGGAAATCGACGTAGACAAGCTGCTGTCGAATTATCGCGGCGCGCTGTTGGAGCTATCCCCCGGCGTCCGGCACTATACGGTGCTCAAAGCCAACGCGTACGGCTTGGGGGCGGTGCCCATCGCGAAAATTCTCTACGGCGAGGGCGGCCGCCTGTTTGCCGCCGCCTGCGTGCTGGAGGCCGTGGAGCTAAAAAACGCGCTGCCGCCGGACGCGGACGTGCTTGTCATGGGCGAAACCATGCCGCCGGAGATCCCGCTGGCGCTGTCCTACGGCATCGTTTCCACCGTCTCCTCCTATGAAGGGGCGCGCCTCCTTTCCGAGCGCGCGGCACAGGCAGGCCAGACAGCGCGCTTCCACTGCAAGGTAGACACAGGGCTGCACCGGCTCGGTTTCTCCCTGGAGGAGGCGACAGACGCCATTGCGCGCCTCCTCCGGCTGCCCGCCATACGCTTTGAGGGCCTGTACAGCCATCTTCAGCGGCGCTCCACGGCATTTGACCGCCTGCAGGCCAAACGGCTTGTGCGGATACGGGATGAGCTCACGGCGCGCGGCGTCATGGTTCCCATGCTGCACCTGCTCGATTCCATCGGCATGTGGCGCTACCCGGAATATCAGTTTGACGCCGTGCGGGGCGCGGCTTTCCTCTTTGGATACACGCCGCAGGATTATCCCCGGCCGGAGAATATCCAATTCGCCCTGTCACTCAAAACGCGCATTGTGCGCATCCACGACGCGCAAGCCGGCGAATGCCTTGGGTATGGCTGTGAGCATCCGCTGAAAAGGCACACCCGCGCGGCCACGCTGTGCATCGGTTATGCGGACGGGTATCCGCGGGCTATGTCGCACGTGGGCGAGGCGGAGGTCCACGGGCGGCGCGCGAAAGTCATCGGCGTCGTGTGCATGGACCTGGTCATGGTCGATGTGACGGACATACCAGAGGCCCGCGTGGGCGATATCGTCACCATGCTGGGCGGCTCCATCGGCATTTTCGAATATGCGGGGTTCTCCGGCGGCTACCATAACGAATACATTTCCCTTCTCAGCCGCCGGGTTCCGCGCGTATATGTAAAGGCCGGTAAACCTATTGATATCGAGGGGTATTTGCCATGAACGACACAACCCTAAAGCGGCGCGCGCGGGAAACCGCGAACTTTACCCAGGACATCCGCCGCAAGCTGCATCGCATCCCGGAACTGGGCTTTGAGGAGCATAAGACACAGCGGCTGATCATGGACACGCTCGACAGCCTTGGCATTCCCTATACCGCGGAACGCACCTGGGTCATCGGCACGATAGCGGGCAAGGCGCCAGGCAAAACGGTGGCCCTGCGCGCGGATATTGACGGCTTGCCCATCGCGGAGCAAACGGGCCTGCCGTTTGCCTCGGCGCACGAGGGCCGCATGCACGCCTGCGGCCATGACGCGCACGCGGCCATTTTGCTGGGTAC
>WRGP01000235.1 GCA_009787135.1 Bacillota bacterium
CCCTTTCCATATATCCTTATCGGTCGAGCCGTACAAATAGTAGACGCCGCCGTGTTTGAGAACAAACGGATCGCGGATGTGTATGTCGCCCGTCAACATGTCGCGCCCCTCTTCCACCCATCCGGCAGATACTTGAGCGTAGCCCGGATCATATCGTCGGCCAGCTCGCGCAGTTCCCGCGCGGAGCGCCCACAGGCGAGCGGGTCGCGCCCAAACGCCCTGTACACCGCTTCCGTATCGCAGCGCAGCGCGGCGCCAAGAATTTCGGTTTGGTTTTGCGCATGGGGAAGGATCAGCCCCTGAATATCCTCCGTCAGTTCGCCTGCCGGCACCGGCCTAATAGCATCGAAGGAAAACAGCGCGTTTGTTTCCACAACCGTTTCCCTGGGCAAATTCGGGATCTGGCCCGCCGTGTTCGGCAGGTTCACGTTGCTCACCACGCGGGTCAGGCCGCAGAGCGCCTTGATCAGCAAAATACCTTCCTCGCCGGAGGGTGTCAGGTCCATTTCCCGCGCGCCCGAAACCAGTTCCGCGCTTTTTTGAAGCCTGCGCCGCAAGTCGCCCACGCGCCAATCGACGCTTGTGAGGTGGAACCCCCAGCTTTCCGCTGTCTGAGGATTTTTCAGATACAGATCGCCGGGCATAAACTCCGCCAGATGCCTGTCGCCGGCGGCGGCGATCCACCCGTACTTGCGGAACAAGTCGAATTTGACACGGTTCCGGCAGGTAAAGCACTTGTCAGGCATGGGGTCGCCGTCATTTGAAAAGCCTTCGTCATAAAACGCGTCGGCAAAGCGCGCGTACATCGGCATAAGATCATGACCCCGGCAGGAAGCGCGGTCAAACCAGGTAAAATGATTGATCCCCAAAACATTGACGTGTATATCGCCGCGCTCCACGTCCGCTATGCTCAGCTCGCGGCGCGCCATGGCCTTGAGCAGTGACTGCGCGCCAAATACCTCGTGGCAACAGCCGAATGCTTTCATTTGCGGGAAAACGTGATATAATGTTCGCACGCACAGGCCCATGGGATTGGTGTAGTTGATGACCCAGGCGTTTGGCGAGTATTCGCGGATCGCCTCGGCGAACCCGACGTACATGGGGACCGTCCTGAGCGCGCGGATGATGCCGCCCGGCCCGGTCGTGTCGCCGACGGATTGATAGATCCCAAGGCGCTCCGGCAGGTGAACATCGGCCTTCATCTGTTCAAACGTGCCAGGCAGGATGGAAATGACGACGAAATCCGCTCCCATCAGCGCATCCCGCAGGGTCGGGGCCGTAACATAGCGCCACTTGCCGGCTGACCTCCGCGTGCCGGACAGGCGGTTGCCGATCAGTTCGTTGCTTTTCGCCGCCGCCTCATCGATGTCGTAGAGCCGGATAACGCCGCCAAGCGCGGCGTCCAGCGCCAGATCCGTCATGAACGTCCATGCCCAGGCCCTGGAACCGCCGCCGATATACGCGATGGTTAGCGTCGTAGGATCGAACATAGAGATGCTTTCCTTTCTATAAACAAGGATGCAAGGAGCCGTGCCATGAACAGAATCCTCTTTGAAGGCGTCCTTGACGGCATTGTCGTGGACAGAATCGCGCGGGACAACGAATTCTCAATGCCCGCCATGCACTTTCACCACGAATATGAGATATACTATCTGCTCCGCGGCTCGCGGTACTATTTCATCGACAGCAAAACATACCCGATCCACAAGGGGAGCCTTGTGCTCGTGGATGCCAATCATATCCATCGGACCAGCGCGCTGGGCAAAGCGGCGCATGACAGGTTCCTCATCGAACTGACCCCGGAGCCTTTTTCAGGTTTTCTGCAAAGTGCCTGCGGGATAACGCTCGAAAACGTATTTTCAGAGTTCGCCGGCGTATGGGATCTCGACAAGCTTGAACAGCGAGCCGTCGAGAGGATCCTGGGCGCGATCGCGCGCGAATTTAAAGGGCGGCAGACGCACTATCAAAGCGCTGTCATGATGAAGATCGCGGAGCTTGCGCTGTTCGTCACGCGCCTGAAAACCGGCAGCCGTTTAGGGGCGGGGGCATCCCTTTCCCAAACCGCGAAGCATACCCAAATTCACAGCATCGCGGAATATATATCCGAAAACTACGACAAGGTAAAGACACTTCACGAAATATGCGCGCGGTTTTTCATCAGCAAGACCTACCTTTGCCGGATCTTCAAGGAGGTTACGGGCTTTACGGTTCAGGAATACCTCCATATGTGCCGCGTCAAAAAAGCGCAGGCGCTGCTTGAAACCAGCAATAAGAGCGTGTCTGAAATATCCGCCGCGCTGGGCTACGGAAGCGTGACGCATTTTGAGCGCATGTTCCGCAAATACACGGAGACCACGCCGCTGAAGTACCGCAAGAAGATGCTCCTCATTCGCCAAAGGGTGCGCGAGCGAAAAAAGGAAAAGGATTTGGAGAGCGCCTCTTCACAATCCGGACCTTAGTACGGCAGCGGCAAAATGCCCTCGCAGTCAATGTCATCCCACATGCCGTTTTGCGGGAAACCCGGCGCGCCGCGCGTATCGCCATACCCGGCGAGCATCATGGAAAGCGCGAGCAAGAGAGAACCGTTGCCCGGCAGGTACAGCGGCAGGTCGTCGCGCCCTTGCTGGAAATTGTTCCCGCTGACAACATAGCTGTTCTTGGCGGCGTCTTTGAGCAGGATGTCTACCGCCGCCTCCGGCCTGCCGAGCCTCGTCAGCGTCATGGCCGTGAGCGGGAAATCCCAGCCCCATGCCGTGTCCCAGTTCCAACACGCGAGCACCCTGTCCGCCGTGTCGGACATGATCCGCTTATCCACCCGGCCGCATGGAATAAAGCCGTACCCATAGAGCATGGATGGGTGGTCGCGGGCAAAACGCGTAAAAGTGTCTGGGCAGTTTTGATGGGCCGCGTACAAACCGTTCAAAACCGGGGGGTCATTCAGCCTGGAAAGCACAGCGCGCCATGGCGCGGTCTCTTCGCAAAGCGCCGCGGCCCACCGTATGGCAAGCTCCAGCCCGAAACGCCAATAGCAAAGCTCAAACGCCGGGTTTAGAACCGTTTCCGGCGCGTGTTCCTCCTGGGCGGGAATGAGCGGCGGGGGAAGGTCATATTGCCCCGTCCGGCGGTTCGGCCTTACAAAATCACACATGAAATCCGCCGTTTCACGCACAAGCTCCCAATGCGCAAGCATGAAACCGGGGCGCCGCGTTTCAGGCATTGCCTGCCGCGCGAGCTCAAGCATGTACAAAATGTGAGGCTGCTGCCATAGAAGCAGCGTCGCAATGCGGGACGGGCTGTCTGCCCCTTCGGGACCGGCCATTTTGGGCCAGCGCGCGCCGCGAAAGCCGTTCCGCGCCGCGTTTGCCCTGGCGCTTTCCAAGGTGTTTTGATACCACGCAAAGCTTTTTTCCAAAGATTCGCTCCGGCCCCATAGCGGGAACCAGCCGGCATGAAGGATATGCATTTCCAAGTGGAATTTGCCGTACCAGCTGTTTAAGGACAACCCTGTTTCCTGAGGCGGAAGGCTTCCCGCGCATTGCGCGGCGGTGAGATACTGCGAGAGCACCGTCCTGCGCTCCAATTCAGCGGCGCGCGGGTCCCTCGCGCCGCTGAAATCCACCATGCCGCCCGCAAGCCAAAATCGCGCCCAGCCCTCAGCGCTGTCTTCTCTCACTTTCGCGAAATTCAAGCCCGTTTCCGGCCTGCCATGGCGCGAGAACGCGGCCGTTACGGTCAGTTCAGGCCCATCCGCAGCCAGCACGAACGAGTGGGCGCCCTCCCGGGCGAATTTGCCGCCGGTCAGAAAAACGGAATACGCGTCAGCGTCCAGTTCCCTTTTCAGAAGGAAGGAATCGCCGTGGCTTTCCGCCGTCGTCCGCCCTCTCCCGCTTTGCCAGTCTGAGGCGGCCTTGCGGTGCGAGCCGTAGGCGAAGCTGACGCGTACGGTCAAACGACCCTCCGCAAGCGCGGCGGAATGAACGGCAAACCCCAGCACGTCGGCGCTGCGCGCGCACACGGTACAAACGCGCACGCGGGTTCCAAAGAGCGTAAATTCGCTGTGCAGCGCGCCTGTAAACAGGTCGAGCTCCTGCCGGACATTCGAAATATCCTGCTGCCGGATCTCGCCGCCATCCCACGAAAGCGCGATACGCGCGAGGTTGAGGCGGTGCGGGTTATGGCGAAGCCATCTATAGATCTCTTCATTGCCCCGGCGGCACTGGGTGGCGTACGCGAACGTCCGTCCCTCATAGGCGTAGCGCGTCATTTCCACATCGCCCAGCGTATAAAGCCTGCCGCCCGGCCCTGGCCGCGTATGCCAGCCCCACTGGCTCATGGTGCACAGGGGGAACGTCTCATAGGCCGCATACAGGGTTTGAAGCCCCGTGATATCGGCAGTGAACGCGAACTCCCCGTTTCCGACGGTCAGCGGCGACGCCGGGTCAATATTGCGCAGCACCGGGTTGTGCCGCCGGACCAAAGCTTGCCTGTCCATCCCAAACGCCTCTTGTTTGATCGGCAAAGCCGGGGGAATCTGTCTCCCGGCCTCCTGCCCGCATAGTTCTTTAGCAACCTTTCCTGTTTCGCCAGATGGCGGGACAGATCATACTATCCATTGATCCGTCCCTTGCCCGCGCTCATTCGGCCAGCGACGCCGCGTAGGCGTCGTACAGCGCCTGATACGTCGCGACATACCGATCCGCGCCCACATTTTTCGCCTCACGCAAGAATTGCGCCCAGCTCGCGTCGGTCACGCCGTTTACGACGAACGCCGCGATCTTTTCCCGCATAAACGTATGAATGTCTTGGTAGAGACGCTCCAGATCAGCGGCCGCCTCGGGGCTGGGCTTCACAAGCTTATGCAGAATCATATACGAGTTCTTCTCTACCACGCCGGCTTCCTCATACGCCTTGCTATAGTCCTTGCGTTCAATACGGTGCGGCGGGAGTTCAAAGACATCAAAGTAGTAATCACCGGGGGCAAAAAACTGGCCTTGGGTCACCGGTACATACTGGTACAGGCCGTTGTCTTGGGGGATATACACAACCTCATATTTTCCGCTGTCATTTACCCTGAGGCAAGGGTCGATAGGGCCGCCCGGCTGCGCGGGGCCATTGGCGGCTACGAGCATCCGCTCGGTCTCAAGCTGCGCGTCCAGCCAGCGGAGAGACTCGGGGATGTGCTTGTTGGCGCTGGTCAGAACCGCGCCGTATTGCGGGATTTCCAGCACCCTCGGGGTCGTCGCGCCGCGTTCCGTGGCCGGAGGCAGGATGGAAACCCAGTTCTCGATGGTAT
The DNA here is from genome assembly GCA_009787135.1 of Bacillota bacterium. Taxonomy (GTDB): domain Bacteria; phylum Bacillota; class Clostridia; order Christensenellales; family Aristaeellaceae; genus Avichristensenella. Next base: position 5,294 of record WRGP01000235.1, read on the forward strand.
CCGGGTTGCTCCACGCGGTGTTGATGAGGCGGAGATACGTGGTGAAGCCGACTTGGTTGCCGTTGACCTTTACGTTCCAGTCGTTGTCGCTCTGGGTGAGAGCGTCTTTGTCCAGCAAGCCCTCGGCGTAGCACATGTTCAGCCATTCACACGCTTCGCGGAAACCGTCCATGTAGCCGGGGAAGACGACCGTGCCGGCGTCGTCAATGCAGGCATAGACAAAATACTGCAGCGGCACGCCAAACATGGCGAAGTGGGTGTAGAGGCCCTGCGTCTGGTGATAAATTTCCCCGCCGGCGCTCATCGGGAGGGTAACGTCCCCGCCAAGCTTGTTATCACGGAACGCCTTGAGGACCTCCGTTAGCTCGTCAATGGTCGAGGGAATTTCCATGCCCACGGCGTCGAGCCACGCCTTGTTGATGAACCAATTGGCCTCGTGATTGATGTTCTGGGCCACGAGATAGCCGATGGAATACATCTTGCCGTCGCTGGCGGTCATCGACTCGGCGACGTTGTTCAGGCCCAAACGCCCTGCGTAATTGGGCATATTGGCCTCAATGTAGCCGTTCAGCGGAATCAGGATGCCCTGCGTCACGCCGTATTCCTCAATGCTGAGCCGATCGTTGGGGCGGATGATAATGTCGGGGTAATCGCCCGAAACGAACATCATGTTCATCTGGTCGTTCCACATGCTTTCCTTGATGACCGTCCAATTGATGGTAACGTTCGTATCAGCCTCAAGCTGCTTGTAAAACCAGAGGTTCTCAAAGTCCGTCGTCTGGTTGTCCAGCGCCCACTGGTAGACGTTGAGCGTGATGGGCTCCCGCGTGATGACGCCGTCCGGCAGGCCGCCGGTGTAATCGGCGTCTGATTCCGCGTGGGCGGCAAGTGTCAGCGCCATCGTGACCGCCAAAAAAACGGCGGTGATCCTTGCGAGGTGTTTCATACTTTCCTTCACCCTTTCATTTTTATTTTCACGCGCTTACGTATAGACGCGCAAAACCTATCCTTTCAGTGAGCCGATGGTAACGCCTTTGACGAAAAATTTCTGCATGTATACGTACAGCGCGATGACCGGCGCGGTGGAAATGACGATGCAGCAGTATTTGACGACCTCCGCCTTGCGCACGGCGTTTGAGATGGTTTTTCCGTCGCCGAAAAAATCCATAAACGCGTCCAGCGACGTGCCCGCGTTGGCCGAGGCGATGATATCGCGCAGCACCGTTTGCAGCGGCAGCTTATTGGGGTCCCTGATATAGATATACGCGGTAAAGTAATCGTTCCAGCGCGCCACGCCGTAGTAGACGCACAGCACGGCTATGATGGTGCCGGACAGCGGCAGGACCACGCGGGAAAAATAAACGAAATGGTCCGCGCCGTCTATGACGGCGGCCTCGTACAACTCACCGGGTATGGAGGAGGAGATATACGTCCTCGCGATCATCAGATTCCATACCGAAACGCAGTTGATGATGATCATCAGCGTCACCGTATCATACAGGCCCAGCTGCCGGTTTATGAGAAACTGTGGAATGAGCCCGGCGGTGAAGAGCATGGAAAAGACGAAGTAACCGTTCAAGAACTTCTTGCCCGCGAATTTTCTGGAGAGCGCGTACGCCGCCATCATCGTAACGATAACGCTCAGCGACGAACCCGCTATGGTATACAGGAGCGCGTTGAGATAGGAGCGCAGCAGCAGCTTATGCTGGAATACCGCTTCATAGCCGATGGCGGAGAAGTCCACGGGCCACAGCAGCACCTTGCCGCCGTAAATGGCTTCCGCGCTGGAAAACGACGCGATGACGATCAGCCACAGGGGGTATAGAACGACAGCCAGCACGACGATCCACACCGCAAGGTTGAGGGCGTCAAACGCCCTGTCGCCGCGCGTACGGCTGAATCCGCTTTTTCGCGCCATGGCCGCGCCTCCTTTCCCGCCTGTCAGAACAATCCCGTGACGCCCGTGCGCTTGGCAATGCCGTTGACCGTGATGATCATGACAAAGTTAATGGCGTTGATCAGCAGGTTGATCGCCGCGACATAGGAAAACTGCCCCTGCCGCATGCCCATTCTGTATACATACACGCCGATGATATCGGACGCGGGGATGTTGCCGGGCGTTTGCATCAGCCATGCCTTGTCGGTATTGGAAGAGAGCATGGCGCCGCAGTTGAGGATGAGCAGTATGACGATGATTGGCGCCAGATGCGGGGCGTCTATGTAGCGAATTTTCTGCACCTTGCCCGCGCCGTCCATGGTCGCGGCCTCATACAGCTCCGGATCAATGGCGGTCAGCGCGGCGATATAGATGATGGTGTTCCAGCCGGCGTGCTGCCAGATATCGCTGCCGATGAAGAGCGTTCGGAACCAGGAGACCTCGGACATAAAATAGATCTCGTTCCTTCCCAGCAGCCCCAGCAGCTTGTTCACCAGGCCGCTGTTGGGGCTTAAGAACAAATACAGCATGCCGATCATGACGACAGGCGAGATAAAATGCGGAGCGTAGATGGCTGTCTGCGTGAAACGCTTAAAGCGCCGCCATTCCAGCGAATTGAGCAGAATGGCCATGACAATCGGGATGGGGAAGGAGCAAAGCAGGCCAAACGCGTTGAGCAGGAACGTGTTCAGGAGCAGGCGCGGGGCATAATAAGAATTGAAAAAGTCGGCAAAGTTCTTGAGCCCTACCCATCTGCTGCCCGCAATGCCAAACGCCGCCTTAAAATCCCGAAACGCGATTTGAACGCCGTACATGGGCAGATAACAAAAGATAAAAATCAGCACGACGGCGGGAAAAAGCAGCGCGTAAAGCTGCCAGTCCCTCCGCATGGCGCGGCCTATACGCATGAGCATGTCGCCATCCTCCTCATTTATGCATACATTATTCCGCGTCTATTAATCACTTTGCATAATATAGCAGTCTGGAAATGAAGTCAATATGTTTCCTAAATTTGCGCAAAACAGGTAGCGTTATGCCCATTTTCATATGATATTATCCGAAGGGATAGACCGCGCATGCCGTCACAAGGTGTGGGGCGGTTTTTCAAGCCGTGCGGATTGAAAATATCACAATTGCTAAAAAGCGCGGGAATGTTTATAATTGGCGTAGCGCGACCAATGGAAATATCTCATCCGTCGTCATCGCGGGAAAGGAACGCACCATGCCGCACGCGGACCGCGTCATTTACCACGCCGACATGAACGCCTACTTCGCCAGCGTGGAAGAGCTGTTCTGCCCGGAGCTGCGCAATGTGCCCATGGCGATATGCGGCGACCCGAAAAGCCGGCGCGGCATTATCGTGGCCAAGAATGAGAAGGCCAAGGCATTTGGCGTGAAGACCGCGGAAACGATCTATCAGGCCCTGCGGAAATGTCCGAATCTGGTGCTGCGGCCGGCCCGCCATCACGAATATGACGCATTTTGCGAAAAAGCAAACGCCGTCTATGGGCAGTACACGGACTTGCTGGAGCGGGCCAGCATTGATGAATCCTATCTGGATGTAACGCGAAGCCTGTACCTCTTTGGCGGTGATGCCCTGCGGCTTGCTCACGAAATTCGTGAGCGGATATACAAGGAACTGGGCCTGACCATTTCGGTGGGGGTTTCGTATAATAAGTTTTTCGCCAAGATGGCGTCCGATATGAAAAAACCAAATGCCGTAACGCACCTGTCCAGGGAAAACTTTAAGGAAAAGCTGTGGCCGTTGCCGATAGGCGAGATGCATATGGTCGGCAAAGCCGGAGAGGCCGCGCTGCGCAGCATGGGCGTGCGCACCATTGGCGATTTGGCCCAAGCTGACTTGGACACGATTGTGGGCAAACTGGGCAAGTATGGCGAATCCCTGCACGCGAACGCCAACGGCCTGGACACATCGCCCGTCGTTCCGCCCGAGCAAACGCCCGCGGCGCAAAGCATCGGAAAACACAACACATTCAAGCGCGACCTGACCACGCGGGCGGATATGAAAGTGGCCATCCAAGCCCTGGCGGATATGGTGGCCACCAGCCTGCGCAGGGAAGGCGTGAAATGTATGGCGGTGCAGCTGACGATTAAAGACCCCGCCTTCGCGGTTATCACCCGGCAAAAGAGCCTTCCCACAGCCACATGGCTTGCGGCTGATCTTGCCACGGCCTGCATGGAACTGATCGATACCCACTGGAAAGCCATGAAGCCGGTCCGCCTGCTGGCGGTGACGGCCATGAAGCTCGTGCCAAAGGATAAGGTGGTGGAACAGGTAACGCTACTGGATTCGGCGGACGATATTGCGGCCCGTGAAAAAAGGGAAAAGCTGGAGCAAACCATGGACAGAATACGGGAGAAATACGGCATGGAAAGCATTTTGACAGCCGGGGTCGCCTTCAACGATATCGGCATCCATGACCACCATGAGGCGCTCGAGGATGAGGAGAAACCTTAAAAAGGGGCTGTCGCGCTTGCCACAGCCCCAAAGCAGGCTTTTGGGTGTTGCTTTCTTTTCCGCTGAAAAGAAAGCAGACATCCCCTTCCCGTGTTTCCTACTCCTTCACAGCCCCTGCCGTCAGCCCGCTGACGATATACTTTACCAGGCAGAAATACAGGATGACGATCGGCACCGCGATGAACACGCTCCCTGCCGCGAAGCGGGCAAACTGCTGGTCCGGCATGTTGTACAGCCCAACCGCGACTGTCCAAACCTCGCGGTTTTTCAAAAGAAGCTGCGGCAGCAGGCAGTCGCTCCACGGCCAGGCGAACGTGGTCAGCGCGGTGTAAACGATCATGGGTTTCGAAAGGGGCAGTGTGACGCGGATAAAAATCGTCAGCTGCGACGCGCCGTCCATCTTGGCGGCTTCATGGATGGAACCTGGCACCGAGTCGAAATACCCTTTTTGCACAAGATATCCCAGCGGCGCCGTGCCCGCGTACAGCAGGATCAACGCCTCCAGCCGGTTGAGCAGACCCAGCTGCGCGACGATGATGAAGATTGCCGTCATGCCCATGAAACCGGGGAAGATGCCCAGCAGCAGCGTCGCCTTTTTGATCGCGTCACGGCCCTTAAATTGAAACCTGCTCATGACGTAGCCAGTCAGGATCACGAGCAGCGTGCCCAGCACGCTGGACACGCCCGCCACGTATAGCGTATTTATGAACCATTTGCCATACGGATAAAGCCCGTTGACATCGTTCGTGAACAGGTCGCGGAAGGTGTCGATACTGTAGGCGGACGGGAAGAAGCCGCGGAAGGAAAACAGATCGCCTGTCTTGGACAGCGATGCCAGCACCAGCCACAGCGCGGGGAACACGAACACCGCGCTTACGGCGAGCAGCGCCGTATACGTCGCGATATCGTCAAATAGCCGGCCTGGCGTTACTCGCCGGGGCCGCCGGGATGGAATGGGACTGCTGTCCGCCACGGTGCGTGAGGTGCTCATCTGAACGTATCCTCCGTTTTGTATGCCTTCGAGTTGACATACACCGCCAGCGAGAGCACCGCCGTGATCACGAAAATGACAAGGCTGATGGCCGCGCCGATGGCGTAATAATTGTTGTCGACAGATAAATTGTAGAGCCAATTGATCAGCAGGTCCGTATCGCTGGCCAGAAAGTAGTCCGCGTAGTTGCTCTGAAGCCCGCCGCGCAGGAAGAAGAAGATGCCGAAGTTGTTGAAGTTGCCGACGAATTGTGAAATCAGCACAGGCGTCAGCGAGAACAGGATAAACGGCAAGGTAATGCGCCTGAACTTCATGAACGGCGACGCGCCGTCGATGGACGCGGCCTCATATAAATCGGAGCTGATGTTGGATAGAATGCCCGTGGTCATCAGCATGATGGACGGCGTCATGATCCATGCGTACACGAACAGCCCAATCCCACGGGCCCACCATTTCGCGCTCTCCACGTTGGAAAGAAAGAAAACAGCGTCACGCCCCGAGGCGGTCAGCATTTGATTGATCGGGCCAGACTGGGAGAACATAAATCTGAACCCCAGCATGGAGATGAACGCGGGCACCGCGTAGGCCACGACCGGAAACGAGCGCCAGAACTTCGAGGCGCGCACGTTTTTCTTGCTCAGCAGCAGCGCGAGCGACAGCCCCGCGAAGAAGTTGAGCGCTGTGGACGCCACGGCCCACAGCACATTCCAGGAAAGGATCTTGACGAACGTGGCGCCAACCTTGCCCACGCTGAGGATCTTTTGCCACGCGGCAAAGCTCCAGTCAGCCAGCGCGGGGTGGACGACCTCGCCGCCCAGGTTTGTAAACGCGATCAGGATCATGAACACGATCGGCAGGATGCTGAAGAGGCATACGCCGACGACGGGGATCACCAGCGCGGCGGCATGGAACTTGCCGTCCGCCATGGCCGCGAGGCTTTCGCGAAAACCTCGCGGGCGGTTGCCGCGGGCCGCTTGGCGCGCGGTAAACGCCGCGTCTTTCACGTTCGCGTACCAGATCACCCCGGCGAAAACAAGCGCGAACAGCGCGAACAACCCGAGGATCAACATCCGCATGGAATTGTCGCCCGTTGTTCCGAGCCAGAGATTTTCTTGCACGGTGCCGAGCGTGAAAAAACCGGCGATGTCGCGGAAACCCCGCGCAATAAAAAACCATAGCGCGCCCGCAAACGCGGCCAGATAGAGCAGCCCCTTGACGATCTGCCCGTACAACAGCTGCCCCAGGCCCCATACAAACGCGGAAAGGAATACATGCGGCGATATTTTTCTCTCGCCGTGAAGGTTTGATTTCATCATAACGCTATTGCAGGGTGAAAATCGCGTCGTGAAGCTGCTGCACCAGCCGGTTCAGGCCCGCTTGCAGCTGCTCGTCAGTGCCAAACGCCGCCGCCTCGCCCCTGTTCTCACGCAGCGCGTCGGTCGTGATATCTACCAAGAACGATTCCCAGGGCGTCCAAAGCTGCCCAACCGCCTGAATCGCCGGCATGATGTCTATCAGGTCCCGGTCCAGCTTATCAAATAGGATTCGCACCGTGTCGTCCGTCTCGCCAACGGCGGCGGCCGCGTCCGCGCGCGCGGGGATGATGCCCAGCATGGCGTTGCGCAGCATGACCTGCGCGTACGACGTGGCAAACTCGACGAACGCAAGCGACGCGTTCGGGCATTTTGTATACGCGGAGATGCCGTAGCCGTTTATGCCGCCCATCATGCGCGTCGGGATGGTCAGCTCGTCCATGCGCAGGATGGTATCGCGCCAGCCGTCGGCCGTCAGATCGCCGGACACGGGCAGGCACGGCACGTTGATCATTTTAAGGTCGCGCTCGGCCTCTTCGGCGGTCCAGCCGTTTGCGGCCATCTCACGGATGAACATGCGCCGCACGTCAGGCGTTGTGATGGTGCACAGCATACGCCCTGTCGCCAAATAGCTGAACGCCGCGGACGCGAACGCCTTTTCGACGACTTCCGTGTTGTCCATCTCCTTTGCCCACTGGCGGATCATCCGCGCCCCTTTGAACGCCTCGCCCGCGCCAAGCCCGATGTCCGACGGGTCCGTATCGTGATCGCCGAATATGTAGGCGCCATAGGTAAACAGGTACCCGCCCATAAAATAGGTATCGATCAGATCGTCCAGATAGCCATACTCCGTCTTGCCGCCATTTTCCTTGATATCGGCGCTTAGCGCGTACAGCGCGGTATACGTTTCGAAGAAATCCGGCACGCCGTTCGCGTTGACGTCCCAGTCAGCCTGCCAATGCTCGGGCAGCATTGATTCGATGTAGTAGAGCATGCCGCTCTGCACGTTGACCGGCACACCGCAGTAAAGCGTTTCGCCCTGGAGATTGATGGCATACGCCTCCCATGCGGAGGGGGGAATCTGGTCCTTCGCGTCAAGCGCCTCATACGGTACCGGCAGGATATGCTGCGCCTGCGCGTACTTCATGATAATATCGTTTGCCTGATACCATACGTCCGGCCCATACCCATACGGGCCGTCTGTCGCGAGATCGGCGTATTGGTCGGTGTTGAGGCGCTCGGCCTTTATGCCTTGATCTTTGTACGCCTCGTTGAACGCGGCGATCAATTGCTCCACATAGCCCAGTTCAATCGCGGTATCGTTCTCCAATACCATGACCGTCGCGTTAGGCTCGATTTCACCCGTGAACCGCGCCGTGATAGCGCTGTAAACCGGGCCCGGCCCGGCCTGCGCCAGCGGCGCAAACGCCGGCATACTGCAACATAGCAGGGCGAGCGGCAGGAGAAGCATCTTCTTGGTGCCGGTCATAAAACCACCTCCTTTTGATGTCATGGGTTCGTTGTATCATGGATCGTGCTGCCAAACGGCGGCAGAACCTTGCCGCGGTATTCCGCGGGTTCTGACGCGGTATTGAGCGCCAGCGTTTTCACGTCGTCCCCGTATTGCCTCATCATGATGATAACAGGCCCTTTCGCTTCCACGGAAAAAGTTCCGTTTGCGAGCGCGGGGGACCGCTTGAGGAGGATCAGGCGCTTCACATGATCACGCAGTTGGGTATTCCAGCGTGAGGCGTCCCAATCGAAACATCCCCGGCATCCGGGGTCAAAGCCGCCGGCCATGCCGATTTCATCCCCATAATACACGCTTGGAAACCCGGGGTAGAAGAACAGAACGCTGTACGCGGCCATCAGCCGCCGGACATCGCCGTTCACGCGCGTCAGAAACCGGTGCGTATCGTGGGTGCCGATAAGGTTCATCATCATCGCGTTATGCGGATCGCTGCTGCGCATGAGCAGATAGACAAGCCTGTCGGCAAACTCCGCGGCGTCAATCAGCTCAAACGCGAGCAGGTCGAGAAGCGCCTTTGTCAGGCCGTAGTTCATCGCGCCGTCGAGCTGATCCGTTAGCCATGGGAACGGGTGATGCCATATTTCGCCCAGGATCAGCGCCTCGGGTTTCGCGGCCTTCACCGCCTTGCGGAACGCGCGCAGAAACGTATGCGATAGCTCGTCGCATACGTCAAGCCGCCAGCCGTCAGCGCCAAATTCCCTGATCCAGTACCGGCCGACATCACAGAAATAGTGAATGACATCCGGATTCTCCGAGTTCAAGCGCGGCATATAGCTGACTTCAGCGAACGTGCGGTAGTTTCGCTTTCGCTTTGACGCGCCCAAAGCGTCCGGTTTGTCGCCATCGATATAGAACCAGCCGTGATACGGCGACGCTTTGCCATGCCGGCGCACGTCCTCAAAAAAGGGATGCGCGTCGGAGCAATGGTTGAACACGCCGTCAAGCAGCACGCGGATGCCACGCGAATGCGCTTGATCGATCAAGGCTTTCAGCGCGCCGTTTCCGCCAAAACGCGCGTCCACCTGATAGTAATCCATCGTATCATATTTGTGGTTGCTGCCTGACGTAAACACGGGCGTCAGATACAGGCAGCTAACCCCCAAATCTTCCAGATACGCAAGGCGCCGGAGGATCCCATGCAGGTCTCCGCCCGCCCAGGACGAAGGGCTGGGCGAATCTCCCCACGGCAGATTTACGTATGCCTTGCCCGCCACATCGCCGTCGAACCGCTCCGGAAATATCTGATAGCAGGTGGTGCCCGGCAGCCACGAAGGAACGCGCGCGATGTCTTCCTGATGGATGGCCGGAACCTGGAAAAAGTTGAAATAACCGTCTTCGGGCGCATACGCGCGTGTGATGCCTTTTTCGGAGAGCCAGTATTCGCCGTCCGCCGTATCCAGGCGGAAAATGTACGCAAGCCTGTCGTCCGTCAGATGGAGTTCAGCGCTGAACCAATCGCGCTGCGCGCTGGAATGAATAAGGCGCATGGACTGCGTTTGTTTATGGCTTTCCTCATGCCAGTGGAACTTCTGCGCGTACACAACCCGCGCGGACAACACATCGCCGCGCGCCGCGGCCAGGCGCAACACGACAGTACGCGCGTCCAGGCTGCAAACATCCGCCGAACCCGTTTGATGGACAATCGCCGCAAAATTCAATCTGAAACACTCCCATTCCGCTTCCGCTTATGTTATACTGAATGCCATGAAAGAGCAGAAGGCAAAAAGACCCTCCATCCGCATGGTGGATATCGCGAAGGCATGCGGCGTATCCGCCGCGACTGTTTCCTACGTTCTCAACAATCGCCAGGATCAGCGCATCAGCGAGGCTTTACGGCAGAAGATACTGCATTACGCGAACCTGACGGGCTATGTGTCCTCCCCGGCGGCGCGCGCCTTGTCCACGGGACGGCACAACGCCGTGGGCGTGTATGCCCCGGGCGCGTGGGCTTCGCCCGGCCGCGCGGCACGGACACTGCTGCTTTACGAGGCGCTGGCCGCGGCGCTGGAGGAGGCCGGATTCAGCCTGATACACCTCACGGACGCTTGCGTGCGCCAGCGCAGCGTTCACGTGGACGCGATCCTTGCCGTGGACCCGACCAAAGCGGAGTTCTCCTCCATCGGGCGGCTGAATTACTGCCCGCTGCTGTGCGTTGACGGGGCGGTGGACGATCCCGCGATATTCTACCAGATATACGACGATTTTGCCGCAATCGCCCGGCGCGCCCGTGAGCGGGCCCGTTCGGGGCGCCTTTTTCTCCTGTATGACGCGTATCGGAACGAACGCATCCTTGGCCGCGTCACCGAAGCCTTTGACGCCGTGTGTGACTCGCGGGAGGAATCCCTTTCATCGCATGTGCTTTGTCAGCCGAGTACGACCGCGTTCGTCGCGCTGGGATATGAGAACGCGCAAACCCTGCGCCGCCTTGGAAAGACGCCTGTCACGGTCGTATGCGAGGGGGAAGACGCGCCGGAGCCTTGCGTTATTCTGCCGCAGTCAAAGAAAGCGGCGCTGATCGTCCGATTGCTCCAAGATATCATCCAGCGGGAAAGCGGGGAAGAGCACGACATCCGGGTACCCTATTAGGGCGTGTTTGAAAATTTCGAAACGCGCGGGCCTGGCATCTTCCCCATTTTGAAACACACCCCGGTTTGTGTTACGCGTCCTGCTCGACGGTGAACGAAGTCACCGTGACCACGTCGTTCTCAATAACAATCTCAAGTGATACGGTCCAGTCGCCTTCCGCGATCACGAAGTTCGCGGCCGCGGAAGGATCGACCTTGCGCAGATCATACCAATCGCCGGTGGCGAGGTTCTTGACGCCGAACGTCCACAGTTCGTCCTTTGGCACGGACAGTTTAGCGGACCAGGCGTAGTTGTCGCCGTCCTGCTCCATCAGATTGTCTTCCGGATTCTCGCCCCAACCGTTAAAATCGCCTTGTATCTGGAACAGGAACGAGAACTCCGCCGCGTCGGCCTCGCCGATCCGCTCGTAGGACAGCTTGCACAGGGAGAGCGTCTCCGCGTCCGTCAAAAGGGTCAGGCGATACTTGCCTGTCTCAATTACCTTGATGTTGGAACCGGAGTTGAACGCATCCTCGCCGCCGGTCATCGCCTTCGAGTCCGTAAGCGCGGAACCGCCGATGTTGTCGTGCCAGCCGTAATTCTCGTCGATGACGGCGATCTTGAATTCATCCCCGGCATACAGGTTTAACTCATACTCATACGTGTTGAGCGCGCCTTCGACCTTCTTGAACAGGAAATCGTCCTGCGGCCAGGCGTGCCCCCAGTTGTTTTCGGGATACCCCGCCAGGCTGCCCGCGATCATCCATGGGCGCTCATCAACAGCCGCGGAATCCCAAGCGGCAAACAGCGAGGTATCCTGCGTGATGGGCATCTCCGGGTCAAACGGGCGCAGCAGCGCGGGCGTTACGAACAGGCCGGACAAAGTATAGCCGCTCTTTTCCAACGTGACGTCCGGCGCCGTCTCCCCGTCCGCGACTTCGATTTCCAGCAGGGCGGTCTGTCCATCGCTGTCGTAGTAGGTGACTTTCCATTGCTGCGCTTCCGCCGCCGCGCACAGCGGGAGCATGAGCAGCAGGAGTGCCGCGACCAAGAGCGGCAAGAGGTTTTTGGTCTTCATAGGCAGTACCTCCATTGATGTGATGACCGAGGGAACTTAAGCGCTTAAGTTGTTGCGTATAGTATGATCCAAGCCGGTGGAAATGTCAATAGGAAGGGGGAGAATTTCTTGAAACTATATGATCGAAACTTTTCCCTTGCTCACCCTAAGGAAGATGAGCAGCGATACGACGGTGGTCAGCGTCAGCACGGACGCCAGCGCGGCCGCGGTGCCGTCGCTCATGCGCATGACCTCGGTATAGATGGCCACCGCGATGGTAGAGGTCTTGCCGGCATAGAGCATGATGCTGGAGCTAAGTTCGTTGATGCAGGTAATCCAGCTCAGGATCGCGCCGGACAGTATGCCGGGCAGCATTAACCGTGTCATGACGGTAAAAAAGGTCTTCATGGGGGATACGCCAAGATTAATGGACGCCTCCTCGACGCTGGGATCCGTCTGGTACAGGAAAGCGCTGCCCGACCGCACGGTATAGGGGAGCTTGCGCACCACATAAGAGATGATCATGATGCCGGCCGTACCGGTCAAGATGAGCGGCCTCCGGTTGAACGCCACGATCAGGCAGATGCCCAGCACGGAACCGGGAATGACATACGGGAACATCACGAGCGCGTCCATCGCGCTGGCCACGGCGCCCTTTTTCCGCACGATGACGTATGAAATCAGCGTGCCGAAAATCACGATAAAAACAATGGCTACGACGGAAAACCAATACGTGTTGGTGATGTTGCGGCCAAGGCGGCTTAAGATCGCGCCGTAATTGTCAAACGTAAACCCGCCGATAAAGCCGGTGAAGTCTGTCTTGATAAAGGACATTATCACCACCGTGGCCTGTGGCAGCAGCCCGATAAGCGTGACGACGGCCACCGGCAATGTGATCAGAAAGCGCTTGAACCCGCGCAGCTTGATCACCTGCGGCGGGCGCAGGGTCGTCATGACGTAATTGCGCTTATAGATGAGCAGCTTTTGCAAAAGCAGCACCAGCAGCGAGCAGGCGACAATCACCACGGACAGCGCGCTGGCCATATTGGCGTTGCCGCCCATTTCACTCATGTACTCATTGTAAACCAGCACAGGCAGCACAGTATACCCTTCCCCGATGAGCATGGGCGTCCCAAAGTCGGCAAGCACCGCCATGAACACCATTACGACGCCGCCCAGTATCGACGGCAGGATCACGGGGAATGTAATTGTGAACATGCGGCGCAGCCGCGAGGAACCCAAGTTCTCCGCCGCTTCCTCCAGCGAGGAGTCGATGGAATTCATCGCGCCCGAGGCATAGAGGTATACAAACGGGTATAGATGAAATGTAAATACTATAATAATGCCAAATTTCCCATAAATTGTCGGCAGGCTTATTCCCAGCTGCGCGAATAGCTTCGTGGCGAAACCGGAACGGCCAAAGAGCAGAATCCAGGAATAGGCGCCGATAAACGGCGGCGACATCAGCGCCATCACGATGAGTATATAAAACAGGCGCTTGCCCCACACATTGTAACGGGTCATAATATAGGCCAGGGGCACGCCGATCAACGAACAGGTCAGCGTGGTGGTAAGGGTCACAAAGCCCGTGTTTTTCAGCGCGTTAACGTAATAGGTTCTGGAGAAAAAACGTTCATAGTTAAAGAGCGTCAGCCCTTCGACCCGGGTGGAGAAGAAACTGCGCGTGAGCAGCGTGGAAAATGGATAGATCAAAAACAACGCCATCGTCGCCAGGACGATTGCTTTCACGCAAAACCAGAAATCAAACCGCGGCCGCGTCAAGCGCCGAACCTTGCCCTTTAGCATGTCAGCACCTCCGCATCCGCCGAATATACGGTAACGCGGTCCGGATTCAGCGTTACGCATACCGCCTCGCCCACCGGCTTGATGTCCGACACATCCTTGGTGTATTCGTTCACCTGCACGGTCTGGCCGTCCGTCAGCAATACCTCGTACTCGATAAAGTCGCCCAGGAAGGTGGACAGCTCAATACGGCCGCGCAGCCCCTCGCCGGAAAAGGCGAACTGCTCCGGCCGGACCGAAATCTTCCCCATGCCCTGGTAAGGCTTCGCCAGCTTGATGGGGAACACGACCTCGCCGGCCAATAAGGAAAGCCGGGCGTTTTTCGGGTCCGCACCGTCAATTTCACAGTCGATGAAGTTGGAGATGCCGATAAAGCCAGCCACAAAAGGATTTTCCGGTTTCATGTAGATCTGCGAGGGGGTCCCCACCTGCATGATGCGGCCATCCTTCATCACGGCGATGCGGTCGGAGATCGACAACGCCTCCTCCTGATCGTGGGTGACATAGATCGTGGTGATTCCCAAGCGGCGCTGCAATTTCTTCAGGCTGCCGCGCATCTGCACGCGCAGCTTGGCGTCCAGATTGGACAGAGGCTCGTCCATGAGAAGCACCTGCGGCTCAATGACAAAC